>CALVZC010000015.1 GCA_944372425.1 uncultured Bacilli bacterium | reverse complement strand
GATATTAACTAAAATTAAAAGACTTATTTCCGTATTCATATTCTTAATCTGAAATAAGTCTTACAAATTAAACTTTTCTTTTTAAACCTGCATTTAGTCTAAAAATTCACGCAGATAGTTATAAACAAACTTTTATAAATTAAAAATAAACCAATAGAAAAAGGAATTTTCAAATTCCTTTTATAATCCGCCACCACTGCCAAACGAAGATAATTCTTCTGGTGTAACTACTATATTTATACGCATTCGTCTATTACCACATACAAACAATGCTTCACCTTGAGAATATTGTTTAATGCTTTCTTTTTCATTGTCATTAAGATCGATAAGAAGTCCTAAATCTTCTGTAGCTTGTTTTTTTAGCCCCATAATTAAATAATATGATGCATTATCAAAAATTGCCTTACCTTGCATTAAAACTGCTGGAGCAGCAAAATCACTTGGTTGTTGTGTTATTATAATAGAACCTGTATTGTATTTTCTAGCTCTTCTTTGTACTTGAGCTAAAAAATCTGCACCTAAAGTATTATTGTCCCCAAGTAAAACATGAGCTTCATCAACCATTAATATAGTATCAACTTCTTTATCAAGGCAAAGACCCCACGCATATTTTAGAATATTAAAAAACAAAGCATTTTTAATATTTTCCTCAGCATTCATAAGCTCTTTAATATTAAAAGTAATGAAATCACTCTCATGAGTTATTGTAGTATGACCATCAAAATAATATTTTAA
Source organism: uncultured Bacilli bacterium (assembly GCA_944372425.1). Taxonomy (GTDB): domain Bacteria; phylum Bacillota_I; class Bacilli_A; order RF39; family UBA660; genus RUG13868. The sequence goes on along the minus strand of CALVZC010000015.1, from coordinate 31,080 downwards.
ATCTTTTGTTAAAGGTCTTATTTTTAATTCTAAGCGTTCCATAATATCACGTTCATGAGTATGATCGGTCATTGACAATAATATTGCTTTTATAGTTTCATAAACATCGGAAAAAGTAGGATAATCAGCTGCTGTAAAACTATAAAAATCTTTATCAAAATCGATACCAAAACGTTTATACGTATCTTGAACAACTTCGCTAAAAAGAGTTAAAACATCTTCTTCTATAGAAGGATCATAATACTTCATAAAAGCTTTTAAAAATTGCAAAGTTCTAGTTAATACCGTGTAACCCAATCCTTGTTTTATTTCATCCTCGTCTGCATCAATAACAATTTGTAAAGGATTGATCATTCCGTATTCTCCACCTTTACCTAAGTCAATAGTGTCACCACCAAAAGTTTTTGTCATCTCTTCAAGCTCATTTTCGGGGTCTATTGCCACTATTTGACAACCATTCCTAATATGATTTCTAAGCAATAATTTTGCAGCTGTAGATTTACCACTACCAGATGTTCCCAATAAAATAAGATTGGCATTATTTCTATTGTTTTCTTTTTTCATTTTATATAAGAACTGATTAAATAATATTACACCACCAGAAAAATCAACACCTAAAAGTGCAGAATACCCTGGATCTTTTACGCTATCAAAAATAAAAGGATACATTGCAGCAATTGTAACAGATGGTATTGGAGTACCAATTCTATCTTCAATATCTTGTTTAGGAAATATTGGTATTATTGATTTTAAAACTTTCTCTTGTTCAAATCTAAGAGCTACACCTCTCATTTCCATTGCATCTAAATAGCTTTTAACATTGGTCTTTTTTAATTCAAGTTCTTCTTTAGAATCAGCTGTAATCATTATGTGCATTTGAAAGTCAAATATTTTAGCTTGACTTCCTGCAAGCATAGTAACAAACGACTCTAAAGATTCATAATCCATTCTAATACGCTCTTGCATTGTCCTATCACGTTCTTCTTGATATTTTACTTTCAAATCAGCTATTTGCTTGTTTAACATTTTTGAAACAACAGAAAATGGAAGAGGTAAATGTTTTACTACAATTTTAATTCCAGGCATACTAGTTAAATTTGACAAATATCCTGGTGAAATAAATTTAGGATAAGATACAATTGTTAAAATTGTTGCATATTTATCACTTATAAAAAATTCGCTAGGATAAAATTGTAACCCTTTAGGAGCTATTTGCGATTTAAAATTTAATGAACTCATTCTGTAGTCACCACCGTTCCAAATTCAGTTGTTCTTCCACCATTTAAGAAATTATCAAGTATAATTCGCAAATCTTCATTAGAAGTTTGTTTTGCAGAAAGCCCTGCTGCTGCAAGAGAATTTATTAAAGTTCTAATCTTTTTTTGTATTTTATCTAAGTCTTTTTCTTTAAATAAAATATAATATTCAGTATCAACAACATTATTGTTCATAAATGAATTTCCTTTTTGAATATCTTCAGCAATAAGTTTCCTAATAGCAGGAGAGTTTTCTTGATTATATAAAAGTTGTAATTGTGACATATATACAGATATATCAACAGGCCTGTCAGCAACAACTAACCAAAATTCAAAATCAATTTGATTATACATATTTCGCAAATTTGCTAAAATAGATTGTTGTGACTCATAATCTAGAATAAAAATGTTTCGTGGAGAAATCTTCACTCCTGTAACTTTTTCTTGTGTATTTAAAAGAATCATTCCATTTGCAATTGATTGAACTGGAATCCAATCTTCTGTGTATTTACTTCTTCTTTGCGTCGTAGACATACTTGCTACACCAACCTTTCCATATATATCTTTGCCTATTTACAAAATAAAAATTATATATTGCTCCTAATAATACCAAAATATTATGTTGATATGGTATTGGCAAAACTAAAAATAAAGATATAAGTACAGGAAGAAGTAATACAATTGCAACAAATGTATTATCCATATAGTCTTGAAAAAGCAAAAGCAATATCAATGTTATTGATAGACCAATCAAAAATATAACTAAATCAATTGGTCTAAAATATCCTAAAATAAGTCTTCCTCTATTAGCATTTGCTGGTATTAAATAATTATTCACTCATATCACACCCTTTTTATGGATTATTGTTATTGTTATTGTTATTGTTATTATTATTGCTGTTATTTCTATTATTTCTACTTCCAAAAATATCTTGCCTTAATACATCGCGTTCTGTTGATGCACTTGTTACTCTATTTCTAGAATCTTGGATAGCATTATCATATGTAATGACACGATCATCAGCAACCTTTTGTTGAAATTTTTCTTCCCAGGAAATATTAGAACCTAACTCGTTATACCTTTTTATATTTTCTGCTTTATTTATAGCTGTATGTAAAGGTTTACCAACAATTGGAATTCTTTCAACTCTATTTACAGTATTTCTAACAGCTTTGTGAAAGTTTTTACGTTTTTGCTCATCTTGTTTAGATTCAGACAATCCATATGTTTCCCCAACTTTACTCATAGTCTCATATTGCCTTTTTGCACTAGCAGCAGTACTTTGAGCTTGTACATAATTATCACGCAACTGATTTATCGTATCCTCACTAGCTCCTCTATGTAATGCTTCTTCGTATTTCATTTTTGCTTCTTGCTCATTTGATTCAGTTTGAATCATATAATTTTTTGCGGCTTTCAACGTACCATTGTCACCAGCAGTAATTCCCAACTTTCTTGCTTCTCTTACTCCCTGTCTTTTGACTGTAGCTCTCTGTAAAGTTGCACCAAGTCCTCCGCTATAATTTTTATCACCAGTTCTAATTTTACCTGCGGTATCACGTCCTGCCGCCCAAGCACCTTGTTTAGGATCAGCACTAGCACCAGCTACAGCACCAGTCAACATACCAGACAAGCTTCTACCACCAACTAAACCTCCAACAGCTCCAACAGCAGCACCTAAACCTGTTCCTAATCCAGCACCACTATCTTTAATTCCTAAAGAGTCTTTTATAAATTTAGGTGCTTCCTTTGCGAAGAAAATTAACCCTAAAATTAAAATAACTGTTAAATAGCTAGCACGCAGAGGATCTTCAAAAAATTCTGGATAGTTTTGGAATAACTTTTGATTAACTATTAATTGAACTAACATTATTATAACGTATAACAATCCCAATTTTATAAAAATATCTAAAAAAGTTGATATTAGAGACTTAAGCCAATGTGAAAAAGCACCATCTTTACTAGATTTTGGATCTATTAGTGACATAATTGGGATAGGTGCCACTACTTCTAATATTATCAATTTAAACACTCGTTTAGCTATATCAATAGTAATTCCCAACAACATAAGTACCAATAAAATTCCTACTATAGTTGAAACAAGAAAATTATATGTATATTTATAATATTTTGCTGAGCCAAATTGTACCAATACGAGATCAACATTTATACCAGCACTACATGTTAAGTTTAAATTACTTAAAAATTCTACAACAGAAGTAATCTGTGGTGTATCAGCGTATGTCCCCTGTCCACATGCAGAATCTAGTTCTTGTGAAGGTGCAAAAAAAGCTCTCAATGTCGAAACTGCCATAGTATCAGCGGCTGATGCAATATCATCAGTATTATTACCGTTATCAATAGATACACCGCTATCCTCATTAATACCTAGTAACAATCTAGGTAACATTGGCAAAAAAGCTTTTTGAGCTCTTTGAATTAATCCACCTTCTTTATCACTGCCAAACAAAATACTTGGTACACTAACTAATACTAAAAGCATAATTATAGTACGAGATATAAGTTTAGAAACACCTTTTTCACTTTTTCCTGACATAGATTCAGGATCAACAATATATTGAAAAAACGAGAATGAAAGTTTAAAAGCCATAAATATTCCTAAAATTACATATATACGTGCATATATTCCATTCATTATTCCTGATGCAGTAGTTAAACTAGATAGATCAAATATACCAAAGAGAATCAATTTTACCAATGAATAAACAATCCAATCGATGCTGCCAAATATAACTCTTATTATATCCATTACCCATCCGGCTGTCTGTAAACCCATATTATCAACTCCAAATTATAATTAATTATAACATAATTCTAATAAAAATATATTAATTATTAAAAATATTTTACAATATAAGGATTATTTTCTGTTCCATCACCACTATCGTATATGGCACGAGAACCCAACATAATAATTGGTCTAATATTGCTTCTAGAAGAACATAATGTACTTTCTGCAAATTTTCTTGAAATATTGTAAGCTTCATTGGTATTTTCACTATTAGCAGTAAGAAGCCACCAATAATCATCGAAATATGATAAATAATTATAATTACCACAATTTTTTGACACAATAGAGTTACAACTATCATCTAGACTAGCACTCATGTAATAATAAGCAGGTAAAAGGCCAACATATTGATTTTCTAAAATAGTTTGACATTCAATAGAACCACTAATATCAGAATCAGTTTGATTTCTCTTACCAACACATAGAGACATAGGTATAGTTAAATATCTAGTTTTTTCACTATATGGTTCTTTATCCATCAAAACAACTTCACCGTTATAAAATTTTAAAGCATTTTCCATAGCCCTACTTTTAATTCCATCTTTTTCATATATATTAATTCCTTGATTTTTCTTGACTGTTTCATTGTATCTATCATCCCAAGGACTAGTTTTTTGAACATGTCCGACATAAATTAATAGCATATCACCATTTTCATTAATTGAAACTATTCGCCAAAGATTTTCATCTATCTTTAAAAAATTATTAACTTCATCTCCTCTAAATACATATTCTAAAGTATTGTAATCATGGCTACCTAATTCTGATTCATCTGTAATAAATTTTCCATCTACTTTTTCATAAAGTCCGCTGCCTTCAACTATACCATAATTATTATCCGCAATTATTTTCTCATATAGCTTAATATTACTATACTTGTTACCGCAATTAAAATCAGTTGTAAAATTATAGTAATCTTCCTCCACCATATATATTTCAACGCTACCATTACAGACAACATCAGTATCATTTAAATAACTAGAAAATTCATTAATATAATTATTATTTATTAAGACTGTTGATGAAATTACAGTTGAAGTTCCAATTTCAGTTGGATAAATTGCAGAGTGATCTTTTGCATAGTCTTTTGCAGCATCAATAAGTTTTTTTTCTAATGATTCATAACTCAACTTATTTCCTCCAGTAAAAACATTAGTAAGCCATATAAATATAACTAAAAGCAAAATTAACCCTAATAATATTCCAATATACTTATACATTTTTTTATCCATAAAATCACCTCGTAACATAATTATTTTACCAAATAATAAAAAAAAGAACAAGAAAAAAGGAAGATATTATCTTCCAATGTGTTAATACTGATTCCAACAAGCAGACCAACTTGACGAATTTGCACCATCACTATCAGTTTCACCCTTAGCAACTAATCCCATTACAACATCTACAATAGTTACTGCAAAGAAAACTGCAACAGCTGCAACTGCACGTTTAATAAGTTTGCTAGTAGCAGCTTTAATTTCCTTATCATCACTAGCTATAACAGCTCTTCCTAAATCGATAGCACCCATAATTATCAAAATTATTGGGACACCAATCTTTATAATGTTAAAAACTCCTTTAACAACAGCTACTATTGGTCCTAAACCTTCACAGGCATCTAATATTTGAAACATTTCCATAATAAAACTCCTCCAAATTCATAATAAAATGATACTATAATAACAAACAATTGTCAATAATAACACTACTATATGTTTTTAATTAAGTCTAGAGAAATCAATCATATGTTACACTTTTGTAAAAAATATACCTTTGTTACTTACTAAATAATTATAAAAAAATATTAGTATCTTTTTTATACGCTTGATTTAAGCAACAGTATAATTAAGTTTATATTCTTTTATTATTTCATTTGGACTTTTAAATCCTAATACTTTTTTGGCTGTATTATTATATCTTGCATTATATCTTTTTAACTTTCTTTTTAAATCTTCAACTGATGTGAATTCATTTCTACTGTAAAATCTTTCTCCATCTATTTTATGGCTTCGTTCTATTTTTCCATTTTGCCATGGTGAATATGGTCTAGTTCTTCTGTGTTTTATTCCTAATTCTTCTAGTGTTTTTTCAAACAGTGTTGGTAAATTCGTTTCTATTTGATTATTTACGAATTCTGGTCCATTATCTGTTTGAATTGTATTTATTTTTAAACCAATTAATCCCTCTAATGTTCTTACAAATCTACTTGTATTTGTTACACCATTTTTTAATGCAAATTCACATAATCTCTTTCTAAATCTCATTTCTTCTGTTATAATTGTCATGGATACCACTCTTTCTGTATAATTTTTGTTTCACAACTCAATTATACCAGATTGGTATCTTTTTTTTTAAATTTGTAACATATGTATTATAACTCAACAAACACTACTATATGTTTTTAATTAAGTATAAATAGTACATTATGTTATTGTCACTCAATTGACAACTGCATAAATACTATTATAAATTTTTTATTAATCCTAGTTTTAAAAGCAATTTGTCAATATATTCAGAAGATTCCCTATCATTAAGCGGAGGTAAAACAAAAAATATATTTATATTAGCTTCTAATGCAAATTCTTTAAGATCACCTTCACTAAGAACTGATTTGTTTACAATAACTTTTTTATTTTTTAATTTTGAAAATATAGCTCTATCTCTAATCATTAATTTATTTAATTTTATAACTGATGGTTCAATTAAATATATTGTCTCATCGCAAACATTTTCTTCATAATCATTAAGATCAACAAAAACATAATTAAAATTTTTTGCTTTCAATAGTTCAGTTGCAACTGAATTTTTATCTGTAGAAATCATGTTTTTTTCTCTAAAAAAGGTAAAATCTCTTCTATCCACCTCAACTGCTAATACTGAAAAATTATATTTTTCTTCAAGTTCTTTTTTCATCATATATATAAGTGAAGAAGAACCTGCTCCATCTGTTACATTTTTAAAACCTAAAATTTTTATACCACTTAATGTAATATCATCTCCACTATTAGATACGACAACATTTGTTTGCTCAATTTGATGAAGATGAGCAACATCTTTATATGTGTTAGGTGTATTAAGCAAATATAAAATACCATCAGAATTAGTAGTAAAATTATAATACCCCATTGAAATAAGCTTAGATAAAAAGAAATTATTTGCCATAGAAGAAGTTGGTGGTATAAGCAAAATAATTTTATCAATAGGAAGACCAATTGACAACTTTTGATATGTTACCGCATCATCTGAATTCTCTAATGCCGTAACATCAATTATCATACGAGCAAAAAAGAAATTGCTAAATGTACTTATTAATTCATCAGCACTAAAGACACCTCGTAATGTTTTAATTATTTCAATATTCAAAGATGAAACAATCTTTTCTTGTTCATTGACAACTAATACATTCATATTATCCTACCCTCGTTAATTCAGATTCACTAACTCCTCGACCAAAACAATTATATTCGCTATCTAAATTACTAAACCATTCATCAGATTTAATAAAAATTCCAGTTTCAATAAGTCTTGTTTCCCCCTTAATTTTTACATCAACAGACGCACTTAATATAGAAAAAGTTGCATACAATTTTACATAATAATATCCACCCCTATTTTCTGCTGGATATCTACAAATAACATATTTCCCATTACTAGGATAACCTAGTCTAGTAAGTGCATTTTCAAATGTTTCTTGATCAGATATTCCTTCACCTTGTTCAAGATAATTAACAATTGAGTTTTTTATTTTATAAACTCTAGCATACTGTATAACTGCTGCTAGAAAAGCTATAAAAATACTCATAAAAAACAATACAATCCAAAAAAGCATTGTTCCGCCAATAGACTCACGCATTAATTATCACACTCCGCAAAAAATAATTAAGGAGTAATAGTTCCGTTAACATCAATATTCTGATCAGTACTATCATCCCATTTATCACTAATACCACTCAATATATTAGGTAAAAACATTGTTACAAATGTAAGAACAGCTGCAATTGCAATAATAGTAACTAATGTCATATTTAATTCCCCTGTTGCTTCTTTCATAAAAATTATCTCTCCTTTCTAGTATATACTATTATTATAAACTTTTTTTCTATTAATATCAATATTTACATTCCAAAAAGCATTAACATTGACAACAGTAAAATTAGCATTGTACCGCCACCGGTAACAACAAGCATTACCATGGTCTTTTTTTCCATTGTATCAAGTCTATTTTTATATTTTACTTCACGAGCTTTATTTTGTAATGATGAAACTGATTTAGAAAAAATTAGCAATTGCTTATACTTATTTTCTTGTGCACCTAAACCCAATCTATATAAAAGTCTCATCATTCTCATTGAATCCCTGACTGGATAAGTTGTCGCAAAATCCATATATGGTTGAATGCTAGAATCACCAGCATCAATTTTAGCAATCATTTGCCTAAGACCTGGCTTAAAAACATCTGGTGCTGATTCTATTGATCTTGCAATTGCAACTGGAACGGTATAATTTTGACATAATATTTCAAGATTTTTTAAATAATATGGTAACATTAAATCAATTTGATGCATATACTTTTTATAATAGCTTTTTAATGAAATATAAGGCATCTTAAAAATCATAAAACCTATTAATAAAACCATAATCACATTAATAAAACTTAAATTAGAAACCATTATAGCAAAAAATATTAATGTACCATAAAATGCATTTTTTATTCTAGATGCTAATAATTTATTTGGGCTAACATTTTCTCCATATTTAGCAGCAACATAAAAATCATAATCTTTTTCTTTTAAAAATAATAAATATCCATCTTCTTCATCCAAAAATTTCTTTGTGTTTACAGTCCCAGAATACACTAAAGGTATAATAACTAAAACTGCTATTAAAAGAATTTCAATCATCATAATTATTCAGCCCCCACATTTTCATTATAATATTTTTCACCATTAAGTAAAAAATAACTATTAAATAAAACTATTGCATGTAAAGCAATGTTAACTAATGTATTTTCTAACAATTCCAAATAAGTATCAATTCCCAAAAGATATTGGACTAGCATTACCATTAAATATAGTAAAATTCCGTATTGAACAAATTGCTTATGAAAGTTTTGCCTATCTATTCTATCTCTATATACACCTTCTACTAATACATCTATGTCTAATAACATATTTTCTAACACTTCATTTGAATCCTTTGCACCTTCTTTAGTTATTTGTAAAAATAATTGATGCATGTTTTTAGTCATATGAAAGTCATATTTTTCATTCATATAGTTGATTGATTCCGAAATATCACCATTACGATATGCCATATCAATCATCTCTTTAACATCGCCCAAAACAGGAGATTGTAAAACACCCGAACTATATACACCTTCAAGCGCTTTTACAAAATTTTGCGTTGTTTGAAATTCCATAATAGTATTTGTAGTATATACTTGAATCTGCTCAAAAATAAACTCACTATATATTCTTTTGCATCGCAAATATGTAAGATATGGAATGACGCATACAACTCCAATCATATATACAATTGAAATAGCAATATTATAAAAATACAAATATGATATTCCTAAAGCCGCCCCTGCAAAGGTTATAACTTGTATAAAATATTGTTTAGGAGAATACTCTAATCCCATTTCTTTAACTTTTTCTCTTATTACTTTAAATGAAAAGGGAGCATATTTATCGTATACATTTGCAGAAGTTTCAATTACGAATTTATACATTGAGTCTCCAGTTTTCATATAATAAAGAACTGCAAAAATAGCTAAGCCTAATATTAAAAAGATCTCAATATACATAACGCACCTTCTTTCTTTTAACTATAAACTGTATTTGGTAAACTTGTATTTGCATTGTTTACAACATTTTCTTGATTTACAATATTAGTAGATATATTTGCTTTGTTTTCACCGAACAAATTTGTAATATCTATCCCTTGTCCCTCTAAATAAGATTTTAAATATTTAGATGGTTCATTATAAGTCTCTTCACCAGATACTGTTTTTAGATATATATTATTAAACTCTGGACGATTATCATCTGTTACATAAAACTCTGTCACCCCAGCAATTTCACGAACAAATCTTTTTTCAACTGGACTATATCTTCCTCTTACAAATATTCCAAGTTGTACATAACGATATATAGTTTTTAAAAACTGATCAACATCAATATTGGATTCAAGTAAACTATACATACGATGCGGAATGCTTTCTGCTTTATCAGCATGAATTGTCGATAAAATGTTATGACCAGAAGAAATCGAATTACGAACAGCCGTAACTGCTTCTGCACTACGTACTTCAGATAATAAAATCCATTTAGGATTCTGACGCATACATGTAACTAAAACGTCTGAATAACTTGCAATATTATTTGTTTTCATAGCAACTATATCTCTCGTTGGAAAAATTCTATCTAAATGAAGTTCTAGTGTATCTTCTATTGTAATAAGTTTTTCGTTCTCTGCTGTATGACTAGCCAAGTATTTTACTAATTCAGTTTTACCACTACCAGTTTCACCGCATACAATTATATTACAATGTCCTTTAACACAATTTATTAAAAACTCGTGTATACTAAGAGTTACATATTTTTCATTCAATAGTTTATTTTTTTCAAGTCTTATCTTGGCTGGAGTTTTACGAAAAACAGCCGCTATCCCATTTCTAGCTATTGAATCATGAACAAAATTCATACGAAGTTCTGCACTTTCAGAGTCTAAGAATGGATGGGCCATATTAAATGTTTTTCCCATAACATTAGAACACTGGAATGCAATTTTTTCTATAAGGGCATTATCAACGTCTTGCTGATCTGCTCTAAAAACTCCTTTGTCTAATGACTTGAGCCAAAGCTGTCCACCATTACTATAAGAAATATCAGTAATATTATCATCATCCAAATATTTTTTTAATGGTCCAAATTCTATGCTAGAAAAATTATCTGCATCTTTCTCATAATTACTTTTTTTTACCATAGTTGTTTTTTCAAAACCATTTGAAACATTTTTTTGAAGATTAGTTTTATTATCATTTGCATTATTTTCTTGAATTGTTGGAATAACATTAGTAGCAGAAACATTATTTTCTGCTACTTTAACACTACTATTATTAGATGAATCATTAAATCCAATATTACCAAAATTCATTGACTCATTCATATAAACACCTCATTATTCTACTATTTGTGTGTTGTTATTAATACTACTATTATTATCTACTATTGGAACATCTTCTGGTACCGTAGCTGCCATATTTAATATGTAGTCCTGTAAATATTGACTAGTTACATTAGAAGTTATTTGTTCATCAGAGCCTTCAAAATTTGCAGTTGTTGGAACAGGTATTATATCAATTCTAGAAAAACCTGAATTTCCAGAATAAACTGAATAATTATTAATGGCATTGATTTTTCTTAATAATAAATGTTGTTCCTCTGGTAAAGAAAATATTATAACATAAGGAACTCTTGTTTCATCTGAATTCTCAAAAACATTTTTTCCATCAGAAGTCTTAACTGCTAATATTTTAACATCTTTTAACAATTTTCCAACTAAAGCTTTACCATTTTCTTTAGTAGATATATATATATCTATATAATTACCTGGTAATATAGAATTAGTATAGCTAGTAAGCATATTAACTGTTAAATAGAAAAGTGTTTCGCCTTCAGGAACATCATATAATGAAGAATCAGGTAAGTCTTCTTTAGTAGTAACAGCTTCTTTATAAAACAAACTTCCAGCTGGAATAACTGTATTAACATTTGAATATTTTCCAATAACAGAAGAAGTATTATCAATATAATTACCTTTCAATGCTTCTTTTGGAACTTTAATAACTGTTATCATATCTGCTGTTATTTCTGTTTTAGGCTGAATTGTTACCTTTGCTACTGGTATACTAACTGGTTTGGTAGCACTATTTACACGCCAAGTATATCCTACTACTAGAACAACAACAATTAAAATTGCACATAATGCTGTAACCGTATTTTTACTTTTAAAAAACCTTTTAAACTTAGAAGTATTTAAATTGTTATCCATAAAAAATCATCTCCTATATTAAATTACAAATACACACTATCATACCCTATATCATATATTACAAGTATACCTTATTGAAAAAAAAAACGCAACAATTAAATAATAATTTTATTGCGTTTTTATTTAATATTAAAGAAGGAAAAATTTTAACTAGTATTCATCTGGGGTCTTATTTTCAAGTATTCCCGTCAAAACATTAACAATATCCTCTCCACTATTGTATTCAACATTAAACATTGATAAAAATGAAAATTCTTCTGTCGCTACTAGCGTTACTGTTACTTTTGGTGGACATTCGTCTATATCATTAATTATTATTTTATACTTTCTATTTAATTGGGCACTAGATGCAAATCTTCTTACAAAGCTTTCAACAAATTTTTCTTCAATTATTCTTATTGTTCCTGGTATTCCTTCCATGCAATGCATACTTTCTGGATCAGTATCCTCAGTTACACCATCCCATCCTATTCCATCTCTATAAGCTTTTAAATCTACAGCATCAATCATTGCTGCTTCGGTTATTTCTTTTAATAAATAATAATTTTGTTCGTTACTCATTATTACATTTCCAAATATGTTTATAAGAACGATTCCTAATATTCCCATTACCATAAAGAAATACATCCACATTGAACTATTCATATAAATTCACCTTCTACTTTATTTGTTCTCCATTTATAACTGTAAAATTTGACCTAAATGTTTCATTTATAAACTTACTATAATATCTTTTAGTAGTATCTACCCCATCCATATACACATAATCTAAATAAGCATCGTTTCCAGCACTTGCATTATTATAATTTTCTGTATCTTGTCTTATTTGTTTTATAACTGCAGGCGTAAGTTCTATTACATATTCTTGTTTTTGATTACTGTTTATTCCAGTAACACTTGAAGAATCTTTATCATCCTGCTTTATATATTCCGTTTTTCCTACCCAGTTTGATGGTATTGTTCTTTCCCCTGTTGGATAATTAAATCCTAAAGTATTACTGTCACTTGAATATGGGAAAGGATTATAATTGTTTACTGGTCTATATATATAATCATTTGAGCATTCTGGACAATAATAACAATAATTCACGCAATTTGAAGCATTACTAAATCCCCATTCTACATAATTGTTTGTACAAGTATCTGTAACTTCTTTTATATCACGTCTATTTTCTGTACACATTCTAGCATTAGAACACTGCGTAATGCAATCATCAACACTAGTATAATCGTTAATATCACTATCCCAATATTTAATGCAATGATTTTTAATTTCACCAGTATCAGCAGGTGTAGTATTTTCTATACAGTTTGGTAATTCTGGAACATCGCTCCAACATACATTGTAACATTTTTCTCCACTGTTAACCATAGTTCCTTCTACTTTTCCATATACTATTGTATCATCATAAATAACGTTTCCTTTACCATCAACATTGTTTCCTGTTTCCTTATTAAGTCTAACTAAATATCTATTGTCACCTATAGTTGGTAATACAACAACAAAATTCATATTTGTAGATAAAGCTGTTAAATATTGTTTTGGTGTCTGTCTGCCAGTTGACCTTATCTCATATAATAACATATCATTTGCATCTTTTTCTACACTACAAGAAACACCACAATAATCACTTGGATCAATTATATAAATTTTTCTTTTACATGTTGTTGTTCTACCATTTCGTGATTCAACTACTCCAGTTATATCTATTGATTCAACACCATTTTTTTGATCAGAAATATTTACACTTATAGTTTTATTTCCATTTGCATTTGGAATTGTTCCTGTCGTTATTCCAAAACTTTGTACTTCATCATCTGCTCCTAATTTTTCATTTATCTTTATTGTTGCTGTTACTCCACCATTTACATATATGCTGTTTCCATGCATTTCAGTGCCATCTTCTGCTGCTATTATTATAGAGCACCCTAAAGAAGCATCATCAATCTTATATTCACAGCTCTCGCCATCTTCATAATAGGTATTTTCTTCCTTAACTTCTTTACCTATATTTACATCTGTAAATATTGCATGTCCAAGTCCTTGTTTTTTAATATTATCACTAAAATCTTCATTTCTTGTTGCATTTAAATCAGTATAATATACATTTCTTCCTATTACTTCTTCACCATTGCTTATATAACAAACACCATTTTCTGGGGATTTATAAATAGTAGCTTTTCCATCATTAGAAATACAATACTTGTCAAACGTATAATATACTTTTTTATTGCTTGTTTGCATATATCTATTTACTGGCATATATTGTATATTCATATTATATATTTGCGTTATACTTTCTTTTTCAACTATAGTTGCATTAACACTATCATCTTCACTATTTTCTACTAAATTATATTCACTAGACATTTTTACGACATTATTTACTATCTCTCTTACTCTTGATAAAACAGTAACTTTACTTTTATCGTATTCATACATTGACCATTCAACTTCACCAGCGTTCTGATCTAAAAAGTCAGGATCATAATATGGACTTTTAGTTCTATCATAACTATCATTTAATGCATTATTGTAAACATCATAAATGTATAATAATCTTTTTCTTCTATCAGGATCCTTAGATGATATTGTAGCATAATCAAATTTCCATTGTTCTAGATTAAAATAAACTGTACACTCTTTTTCTCCGTTTAATTTAGCATAATAGTCAATTCCTTCTCCAGCTACTAACCTCTTATTTGTCAAATCTGTAAATCCAAACCCACTTGTCTCTTTACATGCAACATTTATATATGTTCTATGATCAAATATTGTATCATTTGTGTCATTACCATCAAAGTCTGTTACTTGATCACCAATACAAGTAGTTATTATTGCACTTGTTTTGTATAAATCATCACCAGTTAAATTGTCTATACTGCATTGTGATGTTGTTTTAACTATAACATTTGCTTTTTCTATTCCATTATATGGGCTTGAATTACTACAACTGTTTATTGATTCTCTATTAGAATTAGTACTGCTACCATCTGTAGGTGATTTTCCATAAGTGTATCCACAACTTATTATACAGCTTTTTTTTCTTAGTCTAGCATTACCTTTTAAGTCAAAATCAACTTCAGCATCACAATAATTTTCTGCACATTTTAAATACTCATCAGAAGAATTATCACTTATATAATTACTACAAACATTTTTACATGATATTAAATCTTCAAGATAGAAATGCTTTATTCCCGTCGCATAACTTAAATTAGTATTGCATTCGTTTACACTAAATTTAAGGTAATTGTGTTCTTCTGTTCCAACTAAAGCTCTGTCAAGATCTGGACCTATATAATGTTGATATATTATGTTTCCGTTTGCATCCTTTTTACAAGTAATGTTATCACTTTCTAATTCACAATGTGCATTGTCAGAAATAGAATCCTGTAACTTGCACATATAAGTGGATGAACTTATACCACTAGCAATAAGCTCCCTAGAAGTTGCAAGATAAGATGCTCCATCTGCATATCTTCCATAAAATAAATATGTATATTCTATTCCATCGCAATTGTAATCTAGAGTATAATTATAACAAGTTTCATAGCAGGTATCACATTTTGTTTTAGTAACGCAACCGCCAGTAGCGCCTGCACTATCATCACATACTTTAATTTTTCTGCAATTACAATTATAAGGGTTGCAGTTATAAGAATGTCTATCCCAACTACTAGTAGTATAATATGTTTCTTCCAATTCGGTCTGATGTAATACTTGTGATAAAAACTTTCCATTAAGTTGTACTATACCAGCTCTTACTCTTTGGACAATTTCAACTGTTATATAATATTCATCAATTTCAGCATAATTTATTGTAACGCCAAAATTTTCTCTTATAGATGATATTGACCCCGCCAATTCCTTAATCTTACCGCTACTTGTATTTCCTAAATACGCAGCTATTCCACTTGCATCGGATGGCAATTTATCATCACGAATTGTTTTATAATATTTTCCTAAATTAGTTATATTAGAACTTGAATAAGTTACTATTCTATGACTTGTATTATAAATCCAAATATGTTCAAAATATCCAGAAGAAAAAGCATATGGATTATTGACAGGGCCTAGCCTTTCTCCATTTGAAGAATGTGAGCAATAAATATTTGTGGCATCATCAAAACCATTGGCTGGATTATGCCCATCTTCCCAACTTTCATCACTAAAACTAGGCAAACCAGTACCTCCATAAGTATATGTCTTAGTTCCAAATAATGCACTTTGATATATAAGTAAAGGCTTACCAATTACTGTTGGTGTACCACTCCCATTATATTTAACTATAGATATTTCAATTCCTATTCCATCAAAACAGCTACTGTTTGAATCACAGGAACCTGGGGAATAATATCCTAAATTAACTGGACTGCCGTATGAATGATTAACTACAGTTTCAGCACTTACTATTATTGGATAAAAAAAAGTTACAATTAAAATTATCACATACTTTAATTTATCTTTTTTCACAAAATCACCTCTTCTATATATCAATTTTTATTCTTTGTTTTGCTTTTTTTACTTTCAATATAATAATTATTATAATAAAAACTAAAAATAAAATAGTCGTTGGCAAAGTTATAATTATATTTTCAAAATAAAAATCAATAATTTTTTCAAAAATATTTTTTTCTTCAGTTTTAGGCTTTTCGGGATTGTCTTCTGATTTTAAAGATTCAATGTATTCTTCTAATTTGCTATAAAAATACTCTTTACTTTCAATAACACCATCATACCATTTGTTACATAAAGGAAATTCTTCATATTCTATACATTCTTCTAACTCACTATATGAATTATAATTAGGAAGCGTTAAATATTTTGTATATATATATTCTTCTGTACATGGGCTATTATATCCACCATAAAATTCAAATTCATATGTTTTTCCACCTAACAATGGCGAATTTATTTTAAATGTTTCATTTTGTTCTTCTATTTCATATGTCATTCCAGCAAAAACTAACAATATATTACTATTCATATTAGAAACTGTTACTTCAAAATAGCCGTTATTTTTTTCGTCGAACTTTAATTCCCAACTCAATGAAACTTTATACGCATCTCTTTTTAATTCATTATAAATTGTCTGCGTACATATATTAGCAGCATCTACTTTCAATATACTTTGTATAAAAATAAAAATTGACAATAACAAAAAAACAAAAACTTTATTTTTCATAATTATTTCCTCGCTATCTTTTTTTTACTTTTTTTATTTTTTTATTTCTAATTATCAAAAAGCAAATAGTTGCTAATATAATAATTAAAATAATTAAAAATATAAAATTTATTTTTTGATTTTCTTTATCACTTTTTAAAACAATTTCGCCATTTTCTATTTGTTCTTTATAAGTATTCAATTTGTTATAAAAATCTTCTACATCTTCAATACTACCTTGATACCATTCATCACAAAGCTCCCATTCAGAATACTCACTGCATTCATCCATCTTACTATAAATGTTATATTTAGGAATTTCTAAAAACCTACTATACACGTATTCTTCCACGCAAGGATGATAGTATGCTCCATAAAATTTAAATTCATATTTTTTACCACCATCAAATGGTGTAGACAAAATTATAATCCCATCATCATTTGGTTCGTATACATTATTATTCAATATCAACATTAAATCTTTATCTACATTATAAGCATTAACACTAAAATAATAATCATTTTTTTCATCAAATTCTAGATTCCATTTCATTTCTATTTTTGATGCTTTTTCTTTTAAATCATTATATTTTTCTTTTGTGCATATATTTGCTGCAGAAACATAATCAACACCACAAATAATAAATAACATCAAAGCAAAAATAATAATTTTTTTACCCATACTGTCCACCTAACTTTTATTTCATCTCTTATTTTATAAATTTGTAAACTTTCAAATATTCTTTACTACAATTAGTATACACTAAAATTATACTATAAATATAATAAAATTCAAATCTTTTATTTGAAATATTAAATAAATTATGTTATTCTTCCAATAGAGGTGCATTTTATGAAAAGCAAAAAAATAGTTTTAATTATTGTAATGCTATTATTAATATTTACGGGATGTAATAAAAATGACAATAACGAATATCTTATTGAAATAGGTTACCAAGAGTTTAAAGCAAAAAGAGAAAATAAAGAAACTTTCTTTTTTGAAGTTATTCAAGATGGTTGCTCAGCATGTATGGCATATTCACCAATATTAAAAGAAACTTTAACAGAATATAAAATTGTTGGCTATCAACTTAATATAAATGATATGACAGAAGAAGAATATGATGAATTTCAATTAGAATTTAAAATAACTGGAACGCCAACAACAATATTTTTAACCGAAGGAGAAGAAATTTCCAAGATGCAAAGAATATCTGGAAGTACAACAAAAGCTAAAACAATTTCAAAATTAAAAGCTAATGGTTACATAAAAGATACAGAAAATTAAAAAGATTTGTTTTTCAAATCTTTTTTTATTTTATAAATAACTTATTAATATTAATCTTAGGAATCATTATTTGGACATTGCTATCAACTTTTATTTCTACTTCATCCTTGTCTATTTCAAGCTTTTCACCATCAATACACCAATTTACTTTATTCTGATTATTTACTTTAATTTTAACATTATTTGCTTTATAAAAGCTAAAACCAGGTACGTTCGATATATCTGTCTTTCTTAAATAATACAAAGTTTTTACAATATCTTTTCTTTTCTTTAAACTACAAAAAACAACTTCGACTTTATGATCATTAAGTTTAACATCACGAAAAACATTATTAATTCCAGCAATTCTAGTGGCATTAGCAATTAACATAAAAGAATAATTACCGCTATATTCTTTACCATCAATAATATAAGATATTTCATGCATTTTTGTAAATCTCAATAAGTCTTTTGCACCATTTAATAAATAAGCTAAATACCCTATCTTTTTTTTAGAACTTCTGCTTGTTTCATAAGGAATATTCATAAATTTTCCAAAACCAGCAACATATACAAATGGTTCATTATCTATTTTACATATATCAATATTTACAATTTTTCCATCCATAAGAAGTTTTAAATTATTTATTATATTTTTACCATAACCGAACATTTTTCCTACATCATTTGTTGTGCCAACTGGTATATGTGCTAAAACTAATCTTTTCTTTCTTTTAAAATTACCACGCATAGATTCATTGAAAGTACCATCACCACCAAGAGAAATAACAAGATCTATATTATCTTCTAGAGAAGAAACAATTTCAACAATATTTCCTTGATATTTTGAACAAACAAATTTAACATCATAATTATTTTCATTTAAAATTTGTTCAAATTTATTAATAAAATCTATTTTATTATTTTTCCCACTATTAGGATTATATATAACAACACACTTTTTCATACAAATCAACTCTTTTTAGCAGCTTTAAACATTTTTTTCCACATTTTATCGGTAGAATAATTAAGTATACCTATTTTATATATTCTTAAACCATATTTAGCTAAAAAGTAAACAAATACGCACATTACTATTATGGATATAAAAGAATCAATTATTCCAATCTGTCCTATAATTAAAAGTGCCGGTGAAAGAAGACAAGAAATCAAAGGTACATAACTTAAAAATTTAATAAAAATACTTCCTTCAAACATTCCAGCCATTACAGATAAATAATAGCCAATTAAACAAATAATAATAATTGGAGCTTGAACTTGTTGATAATCTTCAACATTTACAGTCATACTTGCTAGTACACTTGCTAATAAAGAATAAGCAACGAAAGATAATATCATAAGTATTATTGTTATTGGAACAATATAAAATAGCTTATCCATTAATCCAGAACTACTAACAATAGACAAAGCATTGCTAATTTCACCTGTTATAATATCAGAACCACCTGTTATGTTTCTAATAAAAAGTCCTATAGCACCATAAATGAAAACTAATACAGCTTGTAAAATAACAAATATATTATTTGTTACTAGTTTTGAGAATAAATGAACTTTAGCAGATACATTAGAAATGATAACTTCCATACTTCTAGTAGTTTTTTCTTCATTTATTTCACCACCTATTAATTGCACAAGTAAAAGTATTAACATGAAAAATGGTAAAATTAATGTTGGAAAAACAACTGTCATAATAGTATTCATATTTTCTTCTTCAGTATTTTTTCCTTCATCTAAAATTATTCTTTCAATAACTGGTGCTTTTGAAATTTTATTTAACTCATTGACGTCAATATTGCTATTTTTTAATGCTAAAGAATACTTTGTATTATTTATACTTTGAACTATTCCTTGATAAGTTAGCATATCAATATAACCATCACTTATAACAGAAGCACTTAAGTAATTATCATCATCATTTTTAAGTTCAACAATAACATCACTTTTATCTTTAATCTCTTCTTTTAATATATCTATTGTTTTATCGCTAATTAAAACAATATTAGTTTTTTCGTTATCATCTTTTGAATTTCCCTCAAAAATATTAAGATTAATACTTTCATAATTAGTTTTAAAAGTATCAAATGATTCATTAGTATTATCAATTACATAAATATTGACATTTTCATTAAAGTCACCACCGAAATAATTAATAATGCTATCAATATTTATAATAGCTACCAATAATACAATTAAAACAATATTCGAAATAATAAATGCTTTAGATTTTAGTTTTTTCTTAAGACCATAATTTACTAAAAACATAAATTTTTGCATCATTTTGTTTCACCTACTTTTGCAATAAAAATTTCATTTAAGCTAGCTTCTTCAACTAAAAATTTAGTTATATTATATTTAGAAATCTTCTTAAACACCTTAGGAACAACTTCATCACTTTCTATTTTTACAGTATAATCATCAATGTTTTTTATTACGTCGATTACACCAGAAACTTTTTTTATTTCGTCAATATCAATATCCCCTTTTATAAATATATTCTTTTTTCGATATTCTTTTTTTATGTCTTTTATGTATCCTTCTAAAATACTTTTACCTTTTACTAAAATAACTAGTTTCTCACAAAATTCTTCAATATGCTCCATTTGATGCGATGAAAAAATAATTGAGCAACCTTTTTTTTGCAATTTTCTTATATAATTTTTAAATAACTCTACATTTATTGGATCAAGACCTGTAAATGGTTCATCTAATATTAATAATTTAGGATCATTTATTACTGCAGCTATAAATTGAATTTTTTGTTGATTACCTTTAGACAATTCTTTTATTTTTCTATTTTTATATTCTAAAATCTCAAATTCTTTTAAAAGATCATCTAATTTTTTTAAAATTTCTTCCTCTTCCATTCCTTTTAAAGAACCATAAAAGATAATTTGCTCTTTTACTGTCATTTTTGTAAGTAGACTTCTTTCTTCTGTTAAAAATCCAATTTTGTCTGTTAAACTATAATCAATTTTTTTTCCATCTAACAATACACTTCCACTATCACTATCTAATAATCCCATTATAATTCTAAATGTTGTAGTTTTACCCGCTCCATTTTCTCCTAAAAGCCCAAAAATTTCACCATTTTTAACTTCAAATGATAAATTATTTACTGCACAATTTTTTCCATAATATTTAATTATATTTTTTACACTTAACATATTAACACTATCCTTCTATAACTATTCCAAGCATTCTTGCAACCATACAGGCTTGGTAATTATTAAGTATGGCTCCTTTAAGTTCTTTGGGATCAATAATCATCCCTTCAACGTTATCGTTTGTAAAATCAATGTTACTTAAATTACATTTAACAAACTCTATTCTAATCATATCACATTCATTAAAATAAATAAAAGAAAATTTATTTTCTAAGAATCTTCCTTCGTCTAAAATACTTTTTTTAAATTCTACTTTTTGTATTTTATTATTAGCAAAATTTATATATTTTAACATGCCATTAAAACTAACATTTTGAAATGATGAATTAAAAAAATTACTACCCAATAACTTACAATTTTTAAATTGGCATCTAATAAAAGAACACAATTCAAAATTTGAATTAGAAAAATCACAATCATTGAATATAACATCAACAAAATAAATATTATAGAAATTACTATTGAGAATTTTTAAATTATCAAAGTAACATTCATTAAATTCCATAGCATTTATTTTTATTTTATTATATTCTTCTAAAGAAAATTTACTATTATAAACTTTGTCTTCTTTCAAAGATTCATTTAATTTCATAAAAGACAATTCATTTTCTATTTTTGGAAAAATAATTAAAGATTCCATATTATCACCAAATAAATTATATCTATAACATAATAATAAATCAATTAAATAAAAATAAAAAGAGTTTAAAACCCTTTTTACTCAATATTTAATTTATTTTTTTAATTCACTATATATATTTAAAATTTTTTTTATCCAATATGTAATAATCGTAAACAATTTTTTATAAAATTTTGAATTACTATCTTTTTCTTCTTCTTTCTTGTTTTTAGGATAGATATTGATAAATTCATTTTGATAAAGAATATAACCTACACCTATGTTATACCAGATAAATGTTCCATCATCTATTTTTTCTGTATAATTATAAAATCCTTCTTTTACATTTCCTATAACTTCTGAATCTAAATTTGGATTTTTATAGCATTTTACTGATTTTGTAGTTTCAATTTGGTTTTTTAATGAATTTTTTTCAACAGGTACTCCTATAATATTTATTTCTTTTGGTACATCTATAAAATTACTACCTTGAGAATTTATAATATTAGTAAAACTTTTTTCTATGTAAAATGCTTCCTCTGGTAATAAAGATTTATCATATGTAAAACACCATGCATTATTAGAATTTTTTAAAAGTCCATAATATTTCCCTAAATTCGCTGTAATATGAAAATGATTTCCTGTTGCAATACCATCTTTTCCTTCTAATAAAATTGTACTTCCTTTTTTAATAATTTGTCCTTCGGAAATATGTTTTAAATTTTCTTCATTCATATGTGTTAAAGTTAAATATAAATAATCTGGATCTTTTTTATATGGTATATATAATTTATTAATAGATTTTAATCTAACAGAATTAGTTATATTGCTATTAATTCCTAAAACTTCTTCTACAATAAAATCATTTTGTGGAATAAAAAAATCTTGATTTATATCTTTACCAGCTTCATCCCATGGTTTATCACTATAATTAGTACTTTGTTTCCAATGATTTATATGATTTCCTTGATTCCAATTTTGAGTTATATTCATTGTTTGAAATGGATATATTGCATATTCTTTCATATTATTCCTCCTTCATAATAATTTATGTCCATAAAAAAAATACACTTATTATAAAGGTTTAAGAAAATATACTTAAAATTGCAAAAAAAAAGCGTTTTTAATTAACGCAGAAATCAATATGGTGGAGCATAGCGGGATCGAACCGCTGACCTCCACGGTGCAAACGTGGCGCTCTCCCAGCTGAGCTAATGCCCCATTAATTGACAACAATATGATATTATCATATTAATCTTGTTGTTGTCAATATCTTTTTATTTTTAAAATAACCTTTTAGGTTGAAAAGTCCCCATTTATCGCAAAATCTAATATTACTTCATCATCAGCTACACCATACCATGAATTTTTCATCTCACTTACTTTATAAACAGAATTTATAAGTCCAATACCATGTCCAGAAGCTTGTGAAACTACAATTGCATTTTCCCCATCAATAGTCGTATGACCTATTATTCTTCCTATATGATAATTTCTTTCAGAATTTTTATCAATAAATTCTTTAGTTAATACACTACCAACTTCAAGGTTAGAAAGTTCATTGTCTGAAAGGCTATTTACTGTATCAGAATAATGATACATAATATTTTTAGGATTAAATGGTACTGTTGTATTATCCATTCGATGTTGACCATTTGGATCAAGTTCCTTTATTTCTTGATACTCACCCCAACGTATTAATGCAATACAATCAAATTGTCCTTTTTTAGCTATTTCATCAAAGCCTACTGAATAAACTGCGTTTCCAGCATTTTTATATTTAAAATTTACCACAGAATTTGTTGTTATGAATGTGGAAATAATAGCTCTAGACACGTCTTTGTTAGCTTCATATGCATCTTCTAAAACTGTATTCATAACAGTAGTAATTGCATTTATAGTTTCAGCTTTTTTTATATCCTGTTTTTCATAATCATACCAATAAGTTTCTGTACCGTTTAATCGATCATTTAATGTTTTTTCTAACGATTCATAATATTTTATATTTTCTTCACCCAATCGTTCTTTAATTTTATTCATATCATACACAATAATATAATTTTCATCTAAAACTACATTTTTTTCTTTGTCTCCAACTAAACAAATTGGAGAAACAAGTTGATAAACAACATCATCTATTTTCCAATAAAATAAATTTGCTTGATTATTTTGAACTACTTGCATTTGTGCATTTGAACTAGAAAGAGAACTTGAAAAATCTTTAATTAATGATTCCAATATTTTTATTTTGTTTAAAGTTTCATCAATTTCTTTTTTTAACATATTTATTTCATCTAATTTTAAACTAATCGCGCCATTTAAATTATTTAAAGAGTTTTGCCAAGCAATATATTCTTGATTATAAACATTCTTATAACCATCTTTTGTTTTTACCTTTACATACATTGATGGCTCTTTACTTAACAAGGAATTTCTATTTTCTTCAAGCAACTTATATTCATTGTTTTTTTCTTCTAAACTTTGTAAATTTATTTCTAATTTTTTTAATTGCTCTGAAGTTGGAACTAATGAATTTTCCATATTATATTTTAATGTTTCATAATCATCATTTAAAATATTTAAAGTTTCATTTATAGCTTTTTTGTATTCACCTTCTATACTTGAAGAATTTACAAAACTTTTTAAACCTTCAAAACCTAAAATAGCCATATTAATGTTTTCTTCATATTGCGTAGCTATTTGTTCATAATCTGTATTTTGATTTAACTCATTATAATATTCTGTGTACTCAGCAAAATAATCATTCATATTATAACCACCCTAGTTTACATTTAAATTATCATAATTGTTATCGATGTTCTGTTGAATGTTGCTTTCCAATTTTTGATAATTTTCCAGTGCTGTTTCTAAAAACATAATATAAGTACTTAATGCTTTCTCAACATCTGGAAAATTTTTTTCTAACTCTTTAAATTTATTATAAATAATGGTTTGCGTCATACCATTCCAAACGTCTGTGCCATTAATTTTTTCTATATTGTTTTTCTCATTATTAAATAAATTTTTTATATTTTCTAAATTGTTTCTTAATTTAGATATTATTAACTTAAATTCAGAAAAATTTGATATATATATAATATCATTTTTCATAATTTGGTTGCTCCTTTCTAACCTCTGTTGCAAAATCAATATCTTTTTCACAATATGCTTTATTAGCTTTATTTATAAAAAATTCAATATCATTTAATGCTTTGGGGATTTCTTTTAGTTTGCTTAAATATGCACTGTAACTTCTAGAAAATTCTTCAAAATCCCTTCCTTTCCATATATTACCAAGCTGAGTTTTAATCTCAAACATTGCTGTTATTTCTTCATCAATTCTTTCACTGTCTTCGCGCATAATTTCTCTAACTCGATTTAATTCGTTTGGCTTTACTTCAAACTTCATTAGCATCATTCCTTATTTAAAAAATTTTTATTTTAGCCAAAATAATAGTTAACCATTATTATCAATGTCATCTAAATTTTCAAAATTTATATTGTTTATGTCATGATTATAAGTATCATTTACATGAGTATTTATATTTTCATTTTTTACATTTGGGTTGTTGACATTTACGCTGTCAATATTATAAACTTCAATATCATTTACATTAGATAATACATTTGTATTTTGTATATCTTTAACTTCTACTTTATCAATATTATTAATTTGATTCATTTCTACATCATTAAGTTCATTATTTAAATTTAAATTTTTTAAATTTGCTCTATTAACATCAAAATTCCTAGATATATCATTTTCTTTAATAAAATTGTCATTACTAATATCTTTTAATAAAACAGAATCCGTGTCATTAGAAGAAAAATTAAAATCGTTTGATTTAATATAATCATTACTATTAATTGCCTTCCCATCATTTTTAGATAAATCTATTGCTTCATAGTTATTTTCAATTAAAAAATCATTAATTTGAAATCCTGTTGGTATTTGAATATTTGAAGCCTCAAGTGATAGTCTTTTTTCCATTTCAAAAAAATCATTTTTTTCTTTAATAATAATATTTTTAAATTTATCAATATTTTTAGAGACTTGTTTAATTTGATAATCTAATTTTTGAATACCTGAAGAATAAATTACACCATTAGAAATATTTCCAAAACTATTTTTAAATTCATCCCCAGTTTCATCTAAAGTTATTTTGTTTTTAGATGCTTCTAATGCAATATCATCCATTTCTTCAAATGTTATTCTAATATAATCTTCCATAAAATTAATCCTCAATCATAATAAAATTCTTATCTTTGTGTGGTTCTTCAAAAAACAATCCATCATAATTTCTTTGCCTTAAAACTTCATAAACGACAATAGCACAACAATTACTTAAATTAAGTGCACGAACTTTATCCGTCATTGGAATTCTTGCACAATTATAAATATTAGGTCTTAATATTTCTTTTGGTATTCCAGTAGATTCTTTTCCAAAAATTAAATAAACATCCTCATTTAAATTGCTATAATCAAAACTAGTATGTGGCTTATGTCCATATCTTGTAAAAAAATAAAACCTACCTTTATCTTTATTTTTTTCAACAAATTCTTCATAGTTTTTATAAACATAGTATTCTAACTTATCTATGTAATTAACTCCACATCGTTTTAAAATTTTAGAATCCATGGAAAAACCTAAAGGTTCAATTAGATGAAGCCTAGTATTAGTTGCAACACAAGTACGCATAATATTTCCAGTATTTTGTGGTATTTCCGGCTCAAATAAAACAACATTAATCATTTTTTGTACCTATACTATATTCATCTAATAATCTCTCAATATCACTAATAAATAATTTGTTTTCTTTTTTTTGAACTAAATCAACAATTTTTTTATCAGAAATAATGATAAATGCTGGATACCCTTCCAATCTTACACTATTTGAATATTTATCATTAAACCTTTCATAAAAAGCTGTTTTATCATCAATTGTAGTTATATTTAAATAAAGAGTATCTAATAAGCCTCTATTTTTCAACACTTCTTTTAAATCTTCTTCTATTTCTCGACAATTATCGTCAAAGGCAACACCTACATACAATAAAAAATCATCATGTTCTGCAATATAATTATTAAAATCTTCTTCTTCAACCTCTGACAGCGTCCCTCTAATAACAGGTATATCACTCACTAATCTTTTTTGAGAATTATAAAAAATAAAGAGTATTACTACAATTAATATTGTTATAATAAAAATTGCGGTTATTTTTGCATAATTTTGTTTAGGGATTACTTTTAAATTATTATTTTTACTGTTCATATATAATACCACCTATCTATAATTATTATTATAGCAAAAAAAAAGAAAAAAGAAAATTAATTTCTACTATCAAATTTCTTTCTTTCAGTAGTATTTAATATTCTTTTTCTAATCCTTATAAAATGAGGTGTTACTTCAACTAATTCATCTGAATTTATATAATCTAAAGCATATTCCAAACTGATTGGGCGTGGTCTTTTCAAAACAACAGTATGATCACTTCCAGCTGCACGAATATTTGTTAGATTTTTGCCTTTGGTAACATTTACCGCTAAATCATTTTCACGACTATGTTCTCCAACAATCATTCCTTCGTACACATCTGTTCCAGGCTCAATAAACATAACACCACGTTCTTCAACGCCACCAAGTGAATATGCTGTTGCTTTTCCTGTATCTATTGATACTAAAACACCGAGATTTCTTTCTCCAATGTCGATGTTAGTCATTTCCTTGTATTCTTTAAACGTATGATTTATAATTCCATAACCTTTTGTTAATGTTAAAAAATTAGTAGTAAATCCTATTAATCCACGTGAAGGAATAGTATAAACTAATCTTACTTGTCCATTAACATTGTTCATACTCTCCATGAAAGCTCCGCGATTTCCTAATTGCTCAATAATGTTTCCTACTGAATCTTCTGGGCATTCAATTTGCAATTCTTCATATGGCTCTAGCTTTTTACCATTTTCTTCCTTTATAATAACACGAGGTTTACTAACTTCTAATTCAAAGCCTTCTCTACGCATATTTTCAATTAATATTCCTAGATGAAGTTCGCCACGACCTGATACAATCCAACTTTCGGTATCATTTGGTTCAACTTTCAAGCTAACATCACGTTGAGTTTCTTTAATAAGTCTCTCTTCTATTTTTCTTGCTGTTAAAATTTTACCATCTTGACCACAAAATGGGGAACTATTAGTTCCAATTGTCATCTGTAAAGTTGGTTCATCAATATGTAAAACAGGCAGTGGTAAAAGTTCGTTTGGATTACATAAAGTTTCCCCTACTGATATATCAGAAAGACCTGCAATCGCAACGATATCACCAGCTTCTGCCTTCTCTATCTCAATCTTTTTTAATCCTAAAAACCCAAATATTTTTTGAATTCTAAATTGTTTAATTGTTCCATCCAATCTAATACACGATACAGTTTGACCAACTTTCATAATACCATTGTGTACACGTCCAATTCCAATTCTTCCAACAAAATCATTATAATCTAACAAGGCAGGTTGAAACTGCAAAGGCTTATCATTACTTCCACTAGGGGCAGGTATCTCTGATATTATGTAATCAAGTAAGCCTTCAAATCCTTTAGTCTGTGTTGTTATATCAGGGCTCAAGCTGCTAGTACCGTTAACTGCTGAAGCATAAACAACTTTGAAATCCAATTGCTCATCTGTTGCTCCTAATTCTATAAAAAGTTCTAAAACTTCATCTATTACTTCTTTACACCTTGCTGCTGGTTTATCTACTTTATTAATAACAACAATTGGCTTCACTCTAGCTTCTAAAGCCTTTTTTAACACAAATCTGGTTTGTGGCATAGTTCCTTCATAAGCGTCGACAACTAATAAAACACCATCAACCATATTCATTATTCTTTCCACTTCTCCACCAAAATCTGCGTGACCTGGAGTATCCAAAATATTAATTCTATAATCTTTATAATTAACAGCTGTTGTTTTTGCTAAAATTGTAATACCACGCTCACGTTCTATTTGATTTGTGTCCATTGAAATATTACTTGTATCTTCATTTTCTCTAAAAGTACCTGTTGACTTTAAAATTTCATCAACTAAAGTTGTTTTTCCATGATCAACGTGTGCTATAATTGCTATATTTCTTTTATTCATAAAACCACTCTCTCACTAAACTTTTACAATTATAGCACAATTATAATAAAAATCAATAAATAATAATTATTAAAATAAAATTTAATGTAATATATGCAGTATTTGTGTTAAAATATTTATAAAAGGAAGAGATTTTATGAAAAAAACAATTTTAACTGGTATAAGACCAACAGGAAGAATTCACTTAGGACATTACTTTGGAGCAACAAAAAATTGGGTAGAACTTCAAAATCAATATAACTCTTTTTTTGAAATTGCCGATGTCCAAGCTTTAACAGACAATTTTAATAATCCAATTAAAGTTAGAGAAAATGTTAGAGAAATTGCAATTGATTTACTTTCAATTGGAATTGATCCAAAAAAATCAACAATTTTTATTCAATCAATGATTCCAGAAATAGCAGAACTTACTGTTTATTATTCTAATTTAGTTACTATGTCTAGATTGTATAGAAATCCAACTATAAAAACAGAAATAGCTCAGAAAAAAGCAATATTTGGAAATGATGGAGAAAGTGTTACATATGGATTTGTAGGTTATCCTATTAGTCAAGCTGCAGACATTACCGCATTTAAAGGTGAAGTTGTACCAGTAGGAGAAGATCAATTACCTCTTATTGAACAATGCCGTGAAATAGTTAGAAAATTTAATAACATATATGGTGAAACATTAAAAGAACCTGAACCATATTTAAGCAAAACTACTAGAATTAAAGGCCTTGATGGAAATGATAAAATGGGAAAAAGCTTAGGGAACGCTATCTATTTACGTGATAATGAAGAAGTTATAACAAAAAAAATTATGGGAGCAATTACTGATCCTAAAAAAATTAAAAAAGATGATCCAGCAGAACCATCTAAATGTATGGTGTACTATTACCACAATTTAATAAATTCAAAAGAAAAAGAACTTATTTGCAAAGAATGTAAAAAAGGATTACGTGGATGTGTTCAATGCAAAAAAGAACTAATAAAAAACATGTTAGAATTTCTATCACCTATTCAAGAAAAAGCTAAATATTATGAAAAACATCTTGATGAAGTTGATAGTATTTTGATTGAAGGAACAAAAAAAGCTCAAGAAATAGCAAAAGAAACAATGAAAGATGTTAAAAAAGCAATAAAAATTGATTATTATAATTAAAAGCAACTGACTCTTAATCAGTTGCCCTTTTTTTTAATTCATCATATTGAATATATAATTTTTGAACATTATTTTCTAAAAAATAGTAATGTACAATATAAGGAACAATAAGTAATATAAACATTAAAGTTAATAATATTAGCCCTAACGTTGGCACTGTTATTGTATATAAAAAACTAATTATTAAGAGAATTGCTACTAAAGAAGTTACAATCAAATGAATAAATCTTTCATGCTGATAAAAAGAGATTTTTATTAAATGGGTACTTATAATTTCATCAATATTATCAATGTTTTTTTTCTTTAATAACTTATCTATATAATCAATATACTCTATTATACTTTTTTTCATTTTATTCCTCGTATAATCAATCTTATAGAAATATTAATCTATTTGATTGATCCCTTTCTATTTATAATTTTTTGTTTATTAT
>CALVZC010000014.1 GCA_944372425.1 uncultured Bacilli bacterium | reverse complement strand
TTGTATGTTAAATTTACTTTTTAAGACTAACTTCCCGTATACGATTTTATGGGAAGTTACTTTTTAAATTAAAGAAATAAAAAAAAGTATTGCTAAAAAATAATTTTTGATATATAATCAAATAGTCTTATAAATTAAGGCTGTTGCCTGAGTGGCGGAATAGGTAGACGCACAGGACTTAAAATCCTGCGGGTGTTAAAACCCGTGCCGGTTCAAGTCCGGCCTTAGGCACCATTTTATGTTGTAACAGACGAAAGTCTGTTTTTCTGTATAATATGGTTAAAATAATATTGACTTTATTATATTGTAAATGTTATAATCTATTTGTTGCTTTAATGAAGTAACAAATAGTGTTTATGGAGGAATACCCAAGTTGGTTGAAGGGACCGGTCTTGAAAACCGGGAGGTCGTGCAAGCGGCGCAGGGGTTCGAATCCCTTTTCCTCCGCCATTTATTTATATATCGCGGGATGGAGCAGCTCGGTAGCTCGTTGGGCTCATAACCCAAAGGTCGTAGGTTCAAATCCTTCTCCCGCAACCAATGGTTTCGTAGTGCAGTGGTTAACACGTCTGCCTGTCACGCAGAAGATCGCGGGTTCAATCCCCGTCGAAACCGCCATATGGCTCTGTAGCTCAGTCGGTAGAGCAGAGGACTGAAAATCCTTGTGTCGATGGTTCGATTCCATTCGGAGCCACCATTATTATATAATTTTTATGTTACGTATTCATGCGCTCGTAGCTCAGCTGGATAGAGTGTTTGGCTACGAACCAAAAGGTCAGGGGTTCGAATCCCTTCGAGCGCACCACTTTAAAATAACGGGAAGTGGCTCAATTTGGTAGAGCACTTGGTTTGGGACCAAGGGGTTGCAGGTTCAAATCCTGTCTTCCCGACCATTTTAGTATTGAGGACTTAGCAATAAGTCTTTTTTTGTTTATTATTTATTGAATGTTTTTATTTGATAAAATAAAATATTACGTGGTATACTATAATTATTAATATAAGAGGTGTTTTATGGAAAAGAAAAGTATAAAAGAAAAGATAGTAAGTCAATTAATAAATCAAAATATTAATGTTGAAAATGAACAAG
The DNA here is from genome assembly GCA_944372425.1 of uncultured Bacilli bacterium. Taxonomy (GTDB): domain Bacteria; phylum Bacillota_I; class Bacilli_A; order RF39; family UBA660; genus RUG13868. The sequence continues at coordinate 30,965 of CALVZC010000014.1, read as the reverse complement.
AATTGTTGGAAATGCTTATTAATGAACCAATTGCGGTAGATGTTGATAAATTAAATAAAGAAAAATTAAAATTTGGCGATAAATTAGCTGATGCTATTACAAGATTAGCTGGGAGTTGGCTTTTTATAGTAATATTTTGCTTATTTTTAATTTCATGGATGGTGCTTAATAATACATTGTTTAAATCAATCGATCCATATCCATATATTCTTTTAAATTTAATGTTATCATGTATTGCAGCATTACAAGCACCTATAATTATGATGAGTCAAAATCGTGAATCTAAAAAAGATAGTCTACGTAGTAAAAATGATTATAAAACTGATTTAAAAAGTGAATTAATATTAGAAATATTGCATGAACAAATGTCAGAAATAATTTCTAATCAGAAAAAAATAATAAAAACCTTAGATGAGAAAAAAGAATGTGATAAATAAATGAGAATTTATCATTTTATAGAATATTACAATATAATAAAACCAATATTAGAAAATAAAGAGTTTTTAAAAAGAAAAAAATTCATGCATCATGAAAATGAAAGCGTATATGAGCATTCGTTAAAAGTTTCATTATTATCATACAAGATAGCAAAAAAAATAGGTGCTGATTATAAAAGCGCTACTATAGGGGCTTTGCTACATGATTTTTATAGTAAACCATGGCAAGAAGATGTTGAAAGAAAAGTTTATTTTTTTGAAATGCATGGTTTTACACATGCAAGAGATGCGTATAAAAATTCAAAAAAATATTTTAGTGATTTGATTAATCCTAGAATAAAAGATATTATAGTTAAACATATGTTTCCACTAAATCCAACGCCACCTAAATATGTTGAATCTTGGATTGTTACTATTGCTGATAAAATGGTTTCGTCTACAGTATTATTACATCCTACACAGTATCCAAAATATTTAGGTATTAAAAGGAGGAAAAATGAAAAATAAACTTGATTGGTATAAAATTTTAGCAATTATAATAATGATTATTAGTATTATTTCTATAATAATTAATATTTTAAATATGTAAATATAGCCAAATAAGTTTTTTTATTATAAAGTATAATAAAAGATAAGTGAATTTTAGAAGAAAAAATTAGGAGTAATTATATGACACATCCGTCCTTATTAGCATTCAATACAACAGGAATATAGGGGAGAAGTAGCCTATTTATCACATTTTATCTATGGAATAAATGTAGCATAAGGATAAATAATAATAGTAGTTATAAAGCAGGATATATCGTTGTAAATCAACTAGTAGTAGATTATTCAGAATATAAAGATTAAACCTTACCATATAATACTGTTCTATGCTATTTAGCAAGTATAACTGGAAATATAATGTAGATATATGAGGTGTTGTGAGGAAAATTGAATTTGGTATAGTGGATTATTATATTAGCAATACCACTTTATTTTATCAATTTAATTACAAAAAATAGCTACATGTTAGTAATTATTTTTTGTAATTGTTTTTTTCTATTTCAGTATAATTTATTAGGAGGAAATATGCGATTATCAGATTTACAAACTAAATATATAGTTAATGTACAGGATGGAAAAAATATAGGTAATATAATTGACGTTAAAATAGATGAAGAAACTGGAAATATTGTTTCTTTAGTTATAGAGCCAAATAAAAATTTTTTTTCTTTTAATAAAGGAAAAGTCGATACTGAAATTAAATGGAAAAACATTGAGAAAATAGGAGAAGATGTTATTTTAGTAAATATTTCTTTATAATATTGAAGTTATTTGATAAAATAACTTTGGTGATATTGTGAAAAAGAAGATTTTTTTATTAGCAATTATTGGTATATTTTTAGATCAAGTTACAAAATTATTGGTAACAGGTTTTTTAAATTTAAATCAAGTTATCAATGTTATAGATGGCTTTTTTTCAATAACTTATGTTAGAAATACTGGTGCAGCTTGGGGTATGTTTTCAAATAATACATTGTTTATTTCAATAATAAGTATTTTATTCTTATTTATTTTGATTAAATATATTAAGGAACTTCCTAAAATAGATTTTTTATATGTAGTTGCTTTTGGCTTAATAATAGGAGGAATTATAGGTAATCTTATAGACAGATTGTTAAGAGGATATGTAGTTGATTTTTTTAGATTTATTATATTAGATTACAATTATCCTGTTTTTAATGTTGCAGATATGTTAATTGTAATTGGTTCTATAGTTTTAATAATAAGTTTTGTAAGGGATGATATAATTGAAAAAAGAAAATAAAGAACGATTAGATTTATATTTGACTAGTTTACTAAATATTTCTAGAAGTAAAGCACAAAAATTAATAAAAGATGGTTGCATTTTAGTAAACAATGATATTAAATCGGCTAACTATTTAGTTGATGTTAATGATAAAATAGTTGTTAATAGTGATTTGAATTATGAAATTGATGTTGAGCCAGAAAATATTCCATTAGATATAGTTTATGAAGATGAATACTTGCTTGTTATAAATAAAAAAAGTGGTATGGTAGTTCATCCTGCACCAGGAAATTATAGTAAAACTTTGGTTAATGCTCTTTTATATAAATTTAATTTGAGTAAAGGTGAAAGCAAATTTAGACCTGGTATTGTTCACAGAATTGATAAAGATACATCTGGTTTAATGCTTGTAGCAAAAGATGATAAAACTCATGATTTGCTAAGTAAAATGATAAAGGAAAAGAAAGTGGAAAGAAAGTATATAGCATTAGTATCTGGAGTTATAAAACACGACACTGGAACAATAGATGCACCAATTGGAAGAGATATTTCTAATCGTCAAAAAATGGCTGTTACAGATATTAATAGTAAAGATGCAATAACACATTTTAGAGTTTTAAAAAGATATTCTAATAATACATTAATTGAATGTAAATTAGATACAGGAAGAACGCATCAAATTAGGGTTCATTTTGCGTATATCGGTTATCCAATTGTAAATGATCCATTATATGGTAAAAATAAAAATACTACTCCTTTTGGACAACTTTTACATTCCAAGAGTATAAAATTTTTTCATCCAATTACTAAGAAAGAATTGTATTTTGAAAGTGAATTACCAGAAGAATTTCAAAATTATTTGAATAAAATTAATTAAGAATTATTTAAAAAAAAGTTGGAAATAGAGATAAGTGTTAAATAGAAACACCATAATATGTAGGGACTTAATAATTTGGCACTTGTTTTATTTTGAAAAATTATTTCTTCATTTAAATATAGTGAAGATACAAATTGAAAGGTTTTTATAGCAAAAGATAAAAAAGGACTTATTAATTTAAATGTAAAAATATTATATAGAGTATATAATAAAATGTTTACAATAATAATATTTTTAAATTTTTTATCTAATGTTGACAAAGAATAATAATTATTTTTTAATATAATAAATATTGGAATAATTGTTATAAAATATATAATAATACTACAATATTTATAAATATTAGGTGGAAGCGTAAAAATTGTAGTATCGAATAAATAAAAATCATTTATCATTAAAAGATTAATAAAAAGGATAAATAATGCAAAAATGGAAAAAATTACATATTTCACTTATTTTACACCTCTTTATTAATTTTATGTTATAATGTATAATGTTATTAATTAAAGGAGTGATAAAATTGCAAGAGGCATTGGATAGAAAAAACTTAATAGCAATGAAGCTTCTACATTATTTCATAACTGAGAAGAATTATAATCCAATAATTCTTCAGGGAGCTGAAGATGAAATATGGCTTGAAAATTTAAATAGTGATTATAAAATAGTAAGAATTGTATCTAATCATATTCATAATGAAGAACAATTGGATTTTGATTTATATAAAACAAGACATGTAATGAAAAAGATAAAAAAGAAAACTTTTTCATTTAAAATTAATGCTTTAAGTATTTTTACTGATCTTGCTGATGATGTAGTATTAGGAAATGTTAAAAATATAGATTGTATTTCATTATATGATATAAAAGATTTAGAAAAATATAAATTTATTTATAATGTTTTTCCTGATATAAGTAAAAAAATGATATTTTCTGAAGAAGGATTTCAGCTTTTTATGAAAATAACTGCTGATATAAATAAAAAAAATAAAGAAGATGCTATAAAAGTAGACGAGGTTTTTAAACAGAAAAAACCATATGTTACATATTCATTAATTATAGTAAATACAATAATATTTATAATAATGTTTATATTTAATAAATATGATTATTTTGTCTATAATTATTCTGTTTGGGGTTATGATATTGTTGTTCATCATGAATATTATCGATTAATTACAGGGGCTTTTCTTCATGGCGATATTTTTCATTTTTTGTTTAATATGTATGCTCTTTATTTAATAGGAACACAGATTGAAAATTTTATGGGAAAAGCTAAATATACAATAATTTATTTTTTTAGTATTTTATCGGCAAGTCTTTTGTCAATTATATTGAATAGATACGCATCGATTGGAGCATCAGGAGCTATATTTGGTTTATTAGGTTCAATTTTATATTTTGGATATCATTATAGAGTATATTTAGGTGGAGTGATAAAAAGTCAAATTATTCCAATAATTGTTATTAATTTATTAATTGGATTTTTACCTGGTAGTAATATAGATAATTATGCTCATATTGGGGGACTTATTGGGGGATTATTAATAACTATCGGCGTAGGAGTTAAATATAAAAGTAATAATTTTGAGAAAATAAATGGATTAGTAGTTTCAATTCTATTTATTCTGTTATTATTATTTATTGTTTTTAATTATGTTAATTTTAGTTGATTAATTAATAATAAAATGTTAGAATTATTCTATAGTGGTAGAGGTGATAATATGGATAATTCTTCTGAAAATAAAGAAATAGAACAAACAACTTTGTATTCGATTGATGAGTTTGAAAGTTCTTTGGTAGCTTCAACATTAAAAGAAGTTTGTATTGCCTTAAGAGAAAAAGGGTATAATGAAATAAATCAGTTAGTAGGATACATTATGAGTGGAGATCCTGGATACATATCTTCACATAATGATGCTAGAACAAAAATAACTAGTATTGAAAGAAGTACAATAATTGAAGTTTTACTAAAAAATTATGTAAGTAAATTATGAGATATTTAGGTCTTGATTTGGGAAGTAAAACTTTAGGAATGGCACTATCTGATCCTAATGGAATAATTGCTTCTAGTTATAAAATAATAAGACATGATGAAGATTATGAAAAACTAGTTGATGAAGTTGATGAAGTTATAAAACAAGAGAATGTTGAGAAAATTGTATTAGGATTACCTAAAAATATGAATAATACCATTGGTTTTAAAGGAGAGCTATCTTATCAATTTAAAAAAATGTTAGAATCAAAAATTAATAAAGAAGTAATATTAGTAGATGAAAGATTAACTACAAAAGAAGCAAATAATTTATTAATAAAGAATGACACTTCGAGAAAAAAAAGAAAAAAAGTAGTAGATAGTATAGCGGCTACAATTATATTACAATCATATTTAGATATAGAGAAAAATAGAAAAGGAGATTAAGATATGGAAGATAATGATTTAAAACAAGAAAATGATATGGAGAATACATTTAAGGTTATAAATGATCGCGGAGAAGAAATTATGTGCGATATACTTTTTACATTTGATTCTGAAGAAACAAAAAAAAGTTATATAGTATATACTGATAATTCAAAAGATGAAAATGGAAATATTCAGGTTTATGCTTCAATATATGATCCAAATCAGGAAGATCAAAAATTAGAACCAATAACTACAGAACAAGAATGGAAAGTAATTGAAACTATTTTAAATACACTTCAAGAAGAAATTAAAAAGAAAATTGATACTGCTAATGATGAAGAAGGAAATAACGAGCAATAGTTGCTCGTTATATTATAGTTGTGAAAATATTTAGAAATATAGCGGCAATTATATTAGTAATATTGGGAATAACAATATTATCCCTTTGTACAATTTATAATATAAATATTAAAGCAGTAGATAAAAATGATGATAGTAAAATAGAAATAGTAATTCCACAAGGAACTAGCAAAAAAGAAGTAGGTAATATTTTAGAAAAAAATGGATTAATAAGAAGTAGTACTTTCTTTAGTATTTATATAAAGTTATTTGATACTAAAGATTTTAAAGCTTCTACTTATTATTTATCTAAAAATATGGATTTAAAAGAAATAATTAATGTTTTAGAAAATGGTAATTCATATAATCCAAATCAAATTGCAATTACTTTTAAAGAGGGTATTAATATAAGAAAATTAGCTACACTTATACAAGATAATACTAATAATTCTTATGATGATGTAATTGATACTTTGAATGACAAAGAGTATTTAGATGAATTAATTGAAAAATATTGGTTTATAACAGATAGTATAAAAAATGATAAATTGTATTATTCTTTAGAAGGATATTTATTTCCTGATACTTATTATTTTTCAAATAAAAGTGTTACGGTAAAAGAAATAATTGAAAAAATGTTAGATAAGATGGAAAAAGTTCTGGAAGAATATAAAGATGAAATTGAGAATAGTAGTTTAAGTATTCATGAGATTTTAACATTAGCTTCAATAATAGAAAAAGAAGGGAAAACGCAAGATTTTGCTATGATATCATCTGTTTTCTACAATAGATTAAAATTAAAAATGGCTTTAGGTAGTTGTGCTACTGCTTATTATGGTATGGGAATGGATTTTGATGAAGTAGGTATTGCTACTAGTGAAATGATGTCTAATATAAATGATTATAATACTTATATTTTAACATCTTTACCAATTGGTCCTATTTCTCTTCCTGGATTGAATGCTATAGTAGCAGCAATAAAACCTGATGAGTCTGATAATTTATATTTCTTATCTGATAATGAAGGTGTAACATATTTTTTTAAGACTTTACAAGAACAGACTGCAAAGAAAAATGAACTTATTCAATCTGGAAAATGGCAAAGATAGTAAAAGGAGAGCAAAATGATTGGTAAATTTCATACGATGATTAAAGAAATTAAAGAATATGCTTCTAAGGAAAATGTTCCGATAATGCAAGATGCTGGTATAGAATTTCTTACTACTTTTATATTAAAACATCAGATTACAAAAGTTTTAGAAGTTGGTACAGCAATCGGATATTCGGCAATAATGATGGCTCTATCTAGTCCTAATTTAAAGATTATTACAATAGAACGTGACGAAGAAAGGTATTTAGAAGCTTTAAAGAATATAAAAAAGTTTGATTTAGAGAATAGAATAACTTTAATATTTGGTGATGCTTTAGATGTTAATTTAGATGATAAATTTGATTTAATATTTTTAGATGGTGCAAAGGGTAAAAATATTGATTTTTTAGAACATTTTGAAGGTAATTTAGAAGAAGACGGCTTTTTTATAACGGATAATATTAATTTTCATGGTTATGTTAAGAAAGATGAGAGTGAAATAAAAAGTAGAAATTTAAGAGGATTAGTTAGAAAAATAAAAAAATATATTGATTATTTGAAAAATTCTAATATTTATACAACAAAGTTTTATGAAATTGGTGATGGTATAGCAGTAACTAATAAAAAAGAAGTTGGGTGATATTATGAAATTAGTAATAATACCAAATAAAAAAGAAAATATTAAAAAATATATAAAAATAGGGGCAGGTGCCTTTATTTTTGGGTTAAAAGGTTTTTCTTCAGGATATAGTCTTACTTTGACTAAAGAAGAAATTAAAAATGTAATACATGAGAATAGTGATGTAGATTTTTTTGTTGCTATTAATAAAAATATTTTTAATGATGAATTAAATGAATTAGAAAATAATCTTTTATTTTTAGATAAATTAAAAATAAAAGGTATTTTATTTTATGATTTAGCAGTATTAAATATCAAATTAAGAAAAAGATTATCAGTAGATTTAGTATGGAATCAAACACATATGGTAACAAATTATAAAACGTGTAATTATTATTATGAAAAAGGGGTAAAATATGGAATTGTTTCTAATGAAATAACTTTGGAAGAAATAAATGATATTAAGAAGAATACTAATATGATTTTATTTACTATGATTATTGGTTATCCAATAATGTCTTTTTCAAGAAGAAGCCTATTAAGTAATTATTTTATTTCTAACAATAAGAAAAAAGAGTCTCAAATGTATTGGTTAACTAATAATAATGAAAAATATTTTATAAGAGAAGAAGAATCTGGTGATGCTATTTATTATGGAAAAATATTAAATGGTAGCGCTATTTTAAATGATTTAAATGTAGATTATGCTATTTTAAATGAATTAGAGATTGAAGAAAGTATTTTTGAAAAAGTGATTGCTTTGTGTATAAAGATTATAAATAATAAAGATGTAAATGCAATTAATGAGATCAAAAATTTAATTGGAAATTATCAAGGTTTCTTTTTCCAAAAGACAATTTATAAGGTGAAAAAAAATGATTAAAAAGGTAGAATTATTATCACCAGCTGGTGATTTAGAACGTTTAAAAATAGCTTTATTATATGGTGCTGATGCTGTATATATTGGTGGGCAAGAATATAGTTTAAGAGCTAATGCTAATAATTTTAGTTTAGAAGAAATAAAAGAAGCTACTAGTTTTGCTCATAAATTAGGAAAGAAAGTATATTTAACTTTAAATATTGTTTTTCATAATGAAGATTTATATGGTGTTTATGATTTTATAAAGGAAGTAGTAGAGGCTAGAATTGATGCCTTTATTGTTAGTGATCCTTTTTTAGTAAAATATATAAAAGATAATTTTGATGTCGAAGTTCATTTAAGTACACAAGCTTCTACAACAAATTTAGAGGCAATTAAATTTTGGAAGAAAGAAAAAATCGATAGAGTTGTTTTAGCAAGAGAGGTTTCTATTAAAGAAATTAAGGAAATTGTAGATAAAGTAGATATTGATTTAGAAGTATTTATTCATGGTGCAATGTGTACTTTCTATAGTGGTAGATGTTGTTTATCGAATTACTTTACTAATAGAGATTCTAATCGTGGTGGATGTGCTCAAATATGCCGTTTTGCTTTTGATATGGATAATTATAAGAAAAAGTTTACTATGGCAACAAAGGATTTAAATATGGCAGAATATTTAGATAAATTAATTGCTAGTGGAGTTAAATCTTTAAAAATAGAAGGACGAATGCGTTCACCATATTATTTAGCAACTGTTATTTCTTCGTATCGAAAATTAATTGATAGTTATTATAATGGAACTTTAAATAAAGATATAATAATGAAGGAAGAAAAAATATTATCAAGAGTTGCTAATAGAGAAACAAGTACTCATTATTATATGAAAAAAGCAGATTATACTGATCAGTATTATACCGGTAGACAGGAAGTATCTAATCAAGATTATTTAGGATTGATTTTAGATTATGATCAAAGTAATAAATTAGTTACTCTTACACAAAGAAATTATTTTAAAGAAAATGACGAAGTAGAAATTTTTACACCTAGTGGTAATACTTATACTTTTAAAATAGATAAAGTTTATGATGAAAATATGAATTCTATTGAAGTAGCTAGACATCCTGAGCAAATAATTAAGTTAAATGTAGACTTCCCAATAGAGAAAAATTCAATGATGAGAATAAAGGTGAAATAATGGATGTTTTATTATTAGTAAAAGAAAATTTATTGGAAAAAGAAAATTTTTTATCTATTTATGCAACTAAAAGTAAAGATGCAATAAGAATTATAGATAAAAAAGAGGATATTAGGCCAGCTTTCTTTCATGATATAGATACAATAATTCATAGTACTTCTTATAGTAGATATATTGATAAAACTCAGGTTTTTTCTTTTAATGAAAATGATAATATTTCTAAAAGAATGATACATGTACAACTGGTTAGTAAAGTTGCTAGAACTATAGGAAGAGCACTTAATTTAAATGAAGATTTAATTGAGGCCATTGCTTTAGGACATGATATTGGTCATACACCGTTGGGGCATGTTGGAGAAAAAATATTAAATGATATTTCTCTTAAAGAATTAAAAGTACCTTTTATGCATAATTTACAAAGTGTTAGAACTTTTATGACTTTAAAAGATGATAATTTGACTATTCAAGTTTTAGATGGAATAATGTGTCATAATGGTGAAATATTAGATAATGTATACGAGCCTAAAAAGAAAAGCAAAGAAGAATTTTTAGAAGATTATAAATTAGCATGTGAAAGTTCTTCATATGCAAAAAAGTTAAGACCTATGACTTTAGAAGGGTGTGTTGTTAGAATATCAGATATTATTGCATATATTGGTAGGGATATTGAAGACGCAATTAGGATTGGTAAACTGCAAAGAGAAATTATACCGAAAAATATAAAAAATGTATTAGGTAGCAGTAATCGTGAAATTATCAATACTATTATATTAGATATAATAAAAAATAGTTATGGGAAAGATAAAATAATATTAAGTAAAGATGTCTTTGCATCTATTAATAATTTGAAAAAGTTTAATTATAAAGAAATATATGAAAAAGCAAATACTAAAGAAGAATTAAAATATTATGAAAATGGAATGAAAAAATTATATTATTATTTATTAGATGATTTAAATAATAATAAAAATAACAGTGTTATCTATAAAGTATTCATAAATAATATGCCTTTTGAATATATTAATAAGAACGACAATAAAAGAATAGTGATAGATTTTATAGCAGGAATGACTGATGATTATTTTCTTAATATGTTAAAACTGTTAACTAAAAACGATTGACAGAATAGGCTATTTATGATATCATTATGCTTAATGAAAAAGAGGTGATTCGTCGTGAAAGAGAAAAAAACATTATTGACTGAAGAAGGTTTAAATGATTTAAAAAATGAATTAGATGAATTAATAAATGTTAAAAGACCAGCAAATTTGAAAGCCATAAAAGAAGCTAGAGCTTTAGGTGATTTATCAGAAAATGCTGATTATGATGCGGCTAAGAATGATCAAGCTGAGTTAGAAGGAAGAATTAAAAAAATAGAAAAGATGTTAGAAAATTATGAGATAATTGAAAATAAATCATCAGATAAGGTTGGACTTGGGTCTACTGTTGAAATAAAATATGTGGACGATGATGAAACTGATGAATATAAAATTGTAGGAAGTCAAGAAGCTGATCCATTTATGAGTAAAATATCTAATGAATCTCCAATTGCAAAGGCTCTTTTAAATAAAAAAGTAGGAGATATTGTTGATGTCGAAAGTCCAAATGGTGTATATAAAATAGAAATTACAGGTATTAAATAAACATTAGGTAATCTAATGTTTTTTATATAAATATTTTTTCTTGTTTTAAATATTTAATTATTATATAATATAATGGAAATGTGGAGGTAAAAATGACAAAAAATAAAAAAATTAAAGAAGTAATTGTAAAAATAGAAGGTGAAGATTGGAAGAAAGCTTTAGATAAGGCATTTTCTGAAAAAGTAAAAAATACAACAGTTGCAGGTTTTAGAAAAGGAAAGGTACCTCGTGATATATATGAGAAGAAGTTTGGAAAAGAAAGTTTGTATTTACCTGCAAGTGATTATGTTGTAGAAAAAGCTTATAAAAAAGCTTTAGAAGAGTCAAAACTTGTTCCTGTTGTACAGCCTAAATTAGAAGTAAAAAGTGTTGATGACAAAGGTATTGAATTTGTTTTTAAAATAATAACTAAGCCAGATGTAAATATAAAAAAATATAAAGGATTAAATGTTAAACCAGAGAAAGTAAAAGTTACCAAAGAAGAAATTGAACATGAAATTGGACATTTATTAGAAAAATATAGTGAAACAGTATCTAAGGAAAATGGTAAAATTGAAAAGGGAAATATTGCTGTAATTGACTTTGAAGGATTTAAAGATAAAGTTCCATTTGAGGGTGGAAAAGCTGAAAATTATGAATTAGAAATAGGAAGTAACACTTTTATACCTGGATTTGAAGAACAATTAATTGATATGAAATTAAATGAAGAAAAGGAAATAGAAGTAGTTTTTCCAAAAGATTATCCTCATGAAGATTTAAAAGGAAAAAAGGTAACATTTAATGTAAAAGTTAATGAAATTAAAGAGAAAATTCAAAGAGAGTTTGATAAAGAATTGTTTGAAGATTTAGCTATTGAAGGTGTAGATTCAAAAGAAAAATTAGAGAAACATATTGAAAATACAATAAGAGAACAAAAAGAAATGGAAAACGAAAATAAATATGTTGATTCTTTATTAGAAGCTGTTGCTAAGAATGTTGAAGTAGATATTCCAGAAGAAATGGTTGAAGAAGAAATTGATAGATTAATTAATCGTTATGAAGAACAATTGAAAATGCAAGGTATATCTTTAGAAATGTATTATCAATTTACTAAAACTACTGAAAAAGAATTACGTGCTAATATGGAAAAAGAAGCATACAATCATGTATTGTATAGATTAATGTTAGAGGAAATAGCAAATATTGAGAAAATTGAAATTTCTGATGATGAAGCTCAAAAAGAAGCCGAAGAGTTAGCTAAAAAATATCAAATGAAGAAAGATGACTTTATTAAAATGTTTGGTGGAAGTGAAATGGTTCAATATGATTTAGAAATTAGAAAAGTAATTGAATTATTAAAAGAGTATAATAAATAAAAAGTTCACTTAAGAACTTTTTTTTTGCTTTTTTTTATGTTATTATATAATTATTAAGATAGAGGTGCTTTATGGAAGAACAAAAAATAATTGAAGAAGGATTAAAGAAAAATACAAAACAAGATATTATTTGTTATGTGGGAATGGCTTTACTTTTTATTATGATTTTTATTCCACCAATTTTTAGAGTAGTATTTTATGATAAAGAAGTTGAAAAAAATGAAATTGATGTTGTGTATTTAGAGTTGTCATGTAGAAAGGCTGTTTATCGTGATGGGAAAAAAGTATCAATGATAATTAATAATTCATATAGGGATAGTATTTTACAAAAATCAGTTGCTGAATATACTTATGAAAGTGATAATGGTGAAAATATTGCGGAAGTTAATCAGTTTTTAGCTATAGAATCTGATAGAATTACAAGTGAAGAAATTAGTGATGGTTATAAATTTACATTTGATTATACAAATGATTCTGATTTGTTTGGTTTATCAGAACTAGCTGATTATTATAAACCAGCACCTGCTCAAATGAATTATTATAAAAGTAATGGTTATACCTGTGAAAGTACATCTACAGTTGAAAAAGAAGAAAGGAAGTAATATGAATTTAACTAAGAATATTAATAAATATATATTTAGAGGATATGATATAAGAGGAGTTTATCCAACTGATTTAAATAGTGATGTTGCTTATACTATTGGTAAAAGTTTTGGAAGTTATGTTAAAAGATTAGGGAAAAATAAAGCAGTAGTAGGTATGGATAATCGATATTCTTCTTTAGAATTAAAGAGTGCATTAGTAAATGGCATTTTAGATACAGGAATAGATGTAATTGATTTAGGATTAGTTACTACTCCTATGTATTATTATGCTTGTATAAAATTAAATAATCCAACAGGAGTTATGGTAACTGCTAGTCATAATCCCAAAGATGATAATGGATTTAAGTTTGCTTTTGATGAAAGAGGAAATGCTCGCGGTAAAATGATTGAAGAATTTAGAGATTTTACTTTTAAGCAGGATTTTGAAAGTGGTAAAGGTAATCTTACTACTTATAACATACATGATGATTATATTTTACTTTTTAAGAAATCATTAGATTTTGGAACAAGAAAGATAAAAGTAGTGCTTGATCTTGGTAATGGTACTACGTCTGTTATTGCTAAAGAATTATATGAAATGTTTCCAATAGATGTTGAGGTTATTTTTGGAGATAGTAATCCAGAATTTCCTAATCATCATCCTGATCCTTGCGTTGAAAGTAATTTAGAATCCTTAAAGAAAAAAGTTTTAGAAACAAAGGCAGATTTAGGAATCGGTTTTGATGGTGATGGTGATAGATTAGGTGTTATTGATGAACAAGGTAATTATATTGCTACTGATAAATATATGATTATTATTATAAGAGATATTATTAATAAAGTTAAAGAAAAAAAATTTTTATATGATGTAAAATGTACTAAAGCATTATCTGATGAAATAAAAAAGTTAGGTGCAGAAGAAATTTGTTACAGAACAGGTAATTCGTATACGAAAGCAAAAGTTAAAGATGATAATATTCCATTTGGAGGAGAACTTTCTGGTCATGTTTATTTTAACGATAGATGGCCATGTTTTGATTCAGGTCTTTATGCTGGTTTAAGATTAATTGAAATATTATCTAAGACTGACAAAAATGTTAGTGAGCTTTTAAATGGAATAAATCATTATTATTCAACAGAGGAATTAAAATTTAAATCACAAGATGATAAAAAGTTTTTAATAGTTGATAAAATTAGAGAATATGTTGAAAGTAAAAATTATGATTTTTTGACAATAGATGGAGTACGTGTTAATTTTGATTATGGATGGGCTCTTGTTCGAGCTAGCAATACAGGACCTAATATAACAGCAAGATTTGAAGCTAAAACTTTAGAAGAATTAGATAATTTAGTGACTGAGTTTACTAATTTAATTAACATGTATAATTCATAATAAGAAAGCTTTATATCTTATTTATATATATTTTATTAATAAATTAAGTATTAAAAACAGTTGTTTTGAAAATTATCAATAAAATAGCTGTTTTTTATTTTTGTTTTTAATTAATGATATTAAAACAATGATTAAAAAAAATAACGTAAATTTTTAAACTAAAGTCCGTTTTTTCAAGCGGATTTTAATTTTACAGTTTAAAAGCCATATTTTACATAAAAAGCGGCAATAAGGTTGATAAAATATATTAAAAATTATAATAAATAGATAAATTATTGCATACTAAAATTAACAGGCTTATGTCCGTTTTTTAAACTTATTGCCGTTTGTTTTCTTGTAGTTTTTAAATTATTAATAACAAATAAAGGTAAACTTTATTTGTTAAACTATTTTAAAATATGGTAATTTGTCAATGGTCAAGATAAACTCACTAACGTTCGCCATTGACAAATAATTTATTATATAAATCTTCGCCATATACGCTTTTAAAAGCATCTTCTGGAGTATAACCATCTAATGATTTTAAAGGCGTTCTTAATAAAATCAAGTTTTTTTCTAAAATATCCTTTTGAGAATAAATGTCTATTGATCTTCCTTCAGGAAAAAATTTCCTTATTTGTTTATTAATATTTTCTACATTAGGTTTTTGATTAGATACATAAGGATCACAAAAGAATAATTTACATCTTTTTTCTCCGGTAATTTTAGAAAAACATATACCTTCAATATCTGTAAAATTAGGATCTCTATCAGTTAAAATAACGGGAATTAAATCTTTAAATGCATCTAATCCAAGTTTTTCCTCTAAATCATCAAAATATTTAACAACTTTCGAAGAATCAGGCTTATTTATAATATTTAGTAAAGTGAATTGCAAATTAGGTAAGATAAATGTTAAAATATGATTGTTATCTGTCTTTATAGCACCTAGAAAATCAAGTTGCCAAACATAAATGCCTGGATGCTTATGTAAAAAAGTCAGATAATCAAGATAAGTATGACCAGTTCTATCAATTTTATTATTGTTAGAATAGTCATACTTTTTATTATGCTTTCTTTTTTTATATTTTACTGCATAAGGTAAATCAATTTTTTTAGTAGTTAAATAACCATTGTTTATATATCGATATAAAGTAGTAATAGATTTATTTATATCATTTTTATTTTCAATAGATATTTGATAAATAGATTTATTATCATCTATCCCTTTTTTTATAATAGAATCCAATTTATTAAATTCATTTGAATCTAAATCAATCTCTTTTCTAGAATTAGTCAAATTAGCATCAGCTTTCCTTTGAGCAATTTTAGAATCATATTTAAGTTTAACAAAAGGGCAGTTTTTATTGTATCTATTACTACAATTAGAACAAACATAAGGCCATCTTTTTAATTTATCACAATTACTTTTAACACCGTCTGCAAAATCAATAGGTATTCTATTTCTTTTTACTTCTCGAGACACACTTCTTGGATCTAATTGAATCATATCAGCAATTTGATATAATTTTTTATTGTGTGCAATACCAGAACAAATAACTTTTCTTTGTTTTTTTATATGTTTTTATGTTTTAATTTAACTTACTTCTTTTAAAACCATAAGAAAACATGGTTATTATTATACTATAAACATACTTAATGCCATATTTTTTTTAAAACGGATTTCCAAATGAAAATTAGCAATTAAAAAAAATAATAATTAAAAAATTGACAAAAATCTTTATTTTTGGTAGAATATGAAAATGTCACGTGTAAAAAAGAGGTGTATTAAATAAATGTTTTACGATGAAACAAAAACAATAAATGCTTGTGATGAAGAACCGTCCCTGATTTTTGAACTTTTAAAAGAAAATCATATATCGTTAATAGATAAAATTTTATCTAGAAAGACATTTGATATTAATGTAGTAGATGAACAGGGAAATAATATTTTGACTAGATTATTAAAAAAAGGTTGCTATGATATTGTTTTAAAACATATGAAAGATAAAAGATGGAATGTAAATCATCAAAACAATGACGGTGACACTTTTGCACATATATTAGTTTCTATGAATTATGTCAATGTTGTAGAGATAATAAAATGTCTTAAGAAAAATAAAAATTTCCTTCCTAATCTTAGAAACAATGATGGAGAAACAATATTAGATAAATCGATTAAAAATAGTTATATTTACACAACTGCTAAAATTTTAGAAGATGACCGTTTTGACAATATAGGAATACTTTCATTTAAGAAATTATATGACGCTTATATAAATACAAATCATTATGGTAAATATACAAAATTAAATAATTTAGAAATGATTATTGAAAATTTAGAAAATAAAAAGATAGCTCCTAAAGTTAAAGAAATTATAAATAATGTAAAAGAAAATTATGATATTATAAGAGAAGAATTCTTTAATAACAAAACAGATAGTATTGACAATATAATTAATAATGCTTTGTTTAGTTAAAAAGATTTTTCTTTTTTTTTTATTGTATTTATGTTAAGATAACAAAGAAAGAAGTGATTATATATGTTATTACCTAGTTATATAGAAGCAAGGAAAAGAACAAAATCAACTGTAGAAAAAGAAGATTACTATATCGATTCATCATTTAAAGAAATAGGCACTGGTAAAAAGTATTATATTAAAACTTATGGTTGTCAAATGAATGAACACGATTCTGAAAATATTAAAGCAATTTTGGAAGAATTAGGATTTACTGAAAGCAAAAGTTATTACGAAGCAGATTTAGTATTACTAAATACTTGTAGTATCAGAGAAAATGCTCATAATAAAGCTTTTGGTATGCTAGGAAGGTTAAAGCACATGAAACAATTAAATAAAAATTTGATTGTTGGTTTATGTGGTTGTATGGCTCAAGAGGAATCGGTTGTAAATGAAATAACAGAAAAATATAGATGGATAGATTTTGTATTTGGTACTCATAATATTCATAGATTGCCATATGTTTTAAAAGATAGACTGTCTAGTGGTAATCAAAAAATTGAGGTATATAGCAAGGAAGGAAATATTGTAGAAGGAATGCCTGTTAAAAGAGAAAACCACTATAAAGCTTACGTGAATATTATGTATGGTTGTGATAAGTTTTGTACTTATTGTATTGTTCCATATACTAGGGGAAAGCAAAGAAGTAGAAATAAAGATGATATACTTAATGAAGTTCTTAATCTTGTAGAAAATGGTTATCAAGAAGTTACTTTATTGGGACAAAATGTAAATGCTTATGGTAAAGATTTTTCTTATTCATATAATTTAGAAAACTTGTTGGAAGATGTAGCTAAGACTGGTATTGCTAGAATTAGGTTTATGACTAGTCATCCTTGGGATTTTACAGATGGAATGATAGCGGTTATAAAAAAATATGACAATATTATGCCAAATATACATTTGCCTGTACAATCAGGTTCTTCAAAAATATTAAAGTTGATGGGAAGGCGTTATACCAAAGAAGAATATATTGATTTGTTTAATAAAATAAAATTAATTCCAAATGTAAGTGTATCGACAGATATAATAGTAGGATTTCCTAGTGAAACAGATTCTGATTTTAAAGAAACTTTAGATTTAGTAGATTATTGTAAATTTGATAATGCTTTTACATTTATTTTTTCTCCTAGAATAGGAACTCCAGCAGCTAAGTTAAAAGATGAAACATCTTTAATTGAAAAAGAAAATAGACTTCATATTTTAAATGAAAGAGTTAATAAATATTTTTTAGAAAATAATAAAAAAATGATAGGTAAAAAAGTTAAGGTTTTGGTAGATGGTATCAGCGATAAAAAAGGGATGATTTATGGATATACTGAAACTAATAAGTTAATAAATTTTTCTGGTAGTCCAGATTTAATAGGAAAAATTGTTCAGGTTGAAGTAACAAATGCCAAAACATGGAGTTTAGATGGTAAACTTTGTTAGTTTAAAAATTAAATATATTTAAATTGTTATTTAGAGTGAGCTTTGCTATTTGATATATGTAAAGTTCATTTTATTTTTTTTTAACTTATTTTTTACATTAGCATAAATTAGAATGAGGAGGAATATTATGGCTAGCTATAAAGAAATTGTTACTAAAGCGGTAGTAGGAAAAGGGAAAAAAACATTTACTACAACACACATTGTATCTCCTTCAGTACTTCCAACCACTATTTTAGGTTGTTGGGTAATTAATCATACATTTAGTGGAAGCAATAGTGATAATAATAAGGTTTTAATTACTGGTAGTTTTGATGTTAATATTTGGTATTCTAGTTCAAATAATACCAAAACAGAAGTAATTAGCGATACAGTTAATTATTCTGAAACAATTAATGTTAAAATGATTGACAATAACTACGATGGAAATGAAGAAGTAATTGTTCGTTCTTTAAAACAGCCTAATTGTATTAAAGCTGAGATTGTGGACGGTAAGATAAGTTATACTATAGAGAAAGAATTATCAGCCGAAATTGTAGGAGATACAAAAATAAAAGTTGGAATTAATAATATCGATGATGAATGGGAAGATATTATTAATGATGAAGATGCTGAGGAAAATATCGATAATAGTAATATTGAAAAAGAAATAAATGATACAGTAGAAGAAAATTTTTTATAATATAATTAAAAAGAGTATTGATAATATCAATGCTCTTTTTAATTATAATTCTTATTTTATTTAAAATTTTCTATATAATCCAATTGCTTTTCCAAGTATTGTTATATTATTTAAAATAATTGGTAACATATTATCATTTTCTGGCTGTAATCTTATATACTTTTTTTCTTTGTAAAAAGTTTTTAATGTTACTTCATAGTCATCGGTCATTGCTGCAACTATATCTCCATTGTTTGCATTTTTACATTTTTGAATTATTACAATATCACCATCATTTATTCCTTTATTTATCATAGATTCACCTTTTACATGTAAGGCAAAAACTTCACCTTTTTTGGGAATTATATTTGTTGGTATAGAAAAATATTCGTTTGGATTTTCAATTGCCTCTATTGGGTTACCAGCAGTTATAGTGCCTATTAAGGCAATATTTGTTATATCATTATTTTTGTTTAAATATTCATTAGGAACTAACAGTTCTATACTTCTATTTTTGGTTTTATTTTTCTTAATATATCCTTTTGTTTCTAATTTTTCTAAATGAAAATGAGTAGTAGCAGGTGAGCTTAAATTTAAAATTGTTCCTATTTCTCTAACAGTTGGTGGATAGCCATTTTTAGCAATAAATTTTTTAATAGTATTAAGAATTTGTTGTTGTCTATATGTTAGTAATTCCAATATTATCACAACCTTTCTAGAAAAATATTATCACAAACAAAAGTTTATGTCAAACAATTGTTCATAATCTTGACTTTTCTTTTTTTTTATGTTATTTTATCCTCTTAACTCTAAAATCTTATGGAAGGAGTGTTACTATGAAAAAAGCATTTTTAAATTATGTGATTAATAGTTCTAATGGGATAAAAAAAATGATTGTAGAAGCCGATTCTTTAGATTATATTGATAGTATTACTTCTAAATATAATAATGATTTTGAGTTTATTAAAGCAAGTAATAAAAAATTGAAAATAATTGATTTTATTAAAGAAAATGGTAATAAAAAAGGAAAACTTGAAATCGAATATGCAATTGACATCAATCAAAAAATAGATTTGCCAGTTTTTTATAATTACCCTAATAGGATTGTATTAGATGATGATTTTATGAATAATGATGTTTCAGAAATTGAAAAGGCTAGAAAATTACTTTTTAATAGTAAAAATCAATTGTTCGCTAGAATAGCACTATTAGATCGTAGTATAATGGATACATTATCATATAAAGTATCGATTTCTTATCCAGAATATTTATATGCTAAAAGTAAAAAATTAAATACTTCAAAAATAGGAGATTTGTATTATATTAGCTTTATAGAATTAATTAATTTTAGAGCTAATAATTTGAAATTGGGAAAATTAAGAAATTTGTATGAAGAAGTATTACAAATTTGGAAGGATAAGATTAATTCTATGAGTTATGATAACAAATATTTTTATTCTAGGCAAATTGCATTATTAATTGCTAGATATAATACTTTAAAAAGTAAAATAATGTTTGTTTATAATTTATTTGTATCACAAAAATGCTATAAAATTATGAGGAAAAATTGTATTTTTAGATTTAAAGAAAATTATAAAGATATTAAGAAAATATATAAGCGACAAAATAAAAAAATTCCAGAATATTCAACATAAGTTTATTTTATTAAACAGTAGACTATTAATTTATTTTAATGTAGAATTATATAGGTAGGTGATAAATATAGAATATTTAGAAAAATATTTAAAATATTTAAAATATCAAAAAAATTATTCTGATTTTACTATTTGTAGCTATGAAAATGATATTTTAGAATTTTTATCTTTTTTAAAAGAGCATAATTTAGATATATTAAATATTGATTATACTAATACAAAAATATTTTTAAAAGAATTAAATAATAAAAAAAATAAAACTTCAACATTATCAAGGAAAATAAGCTCTTTACGTAGTTTCTATAACTTTTTAATAAATAATAATTATTTAGATAATAATCCTTTTATTTTAGTTAAATTACCAAAAAAAGAAAAGCATTTACCTAGATTTTTTCAATATAATGAATTAGAACAATTATTATCAATACCAAATCTAAATACTGCGCTAGGACAACGCGATAAAGCAATATTAGAGGTATTATATGCCTCAGGAATTAGAGTTAGTGAATTAATTAATATTAAAATTACTGATATTAACGGTGAGGAAATAAAAGTTTTCGGAAAAGGTTCAAAAGAAAGAATTGTTATGATAGGCGATTATGCTAGAGATTCATTAGATTTATATTTAAATAATGGGTATAAAACATTAAATAAAAAAAATAATTCTTATTTGTTTTTAAATAGTAATGGTGAAAAGCTTACTACAAGAGGAATTAGATATATTTTAGATAAAATAATAAAACAAACTTCACTTGATAAGAAGATTTCTCCACATATGTTAAGACATACTTTTGCAACACATCTCTTAAATGAAGGTTGTGATTTGTTATCTGTTCAAGAACTTTTAGGACATGAAAATTTGTCTACAACTGCAATTTATACACATATTACAACAGATTATTTGAAAAATGTATATTATAAAGCTCATCCTCGTGCAAAAGTGAAATAAAAATTGATTGTTGTTATGTAAATAGAATAGTTATAAAAGACTATTTTATTTTTTTTAAGACAAATAAAAATATTTGTGATATTATATATAATATATGGGAGTGTTATTATGATGATGAGAGAGGAAGAAAAGTCAAAAGTCAATAGTAGTCAAATAAGAAGTTTGGAAAAAAAAGTTGATAGAATAGACGAAGAAATACAATTACTTGCTGATGAGTTTGATTTAAATATTAATAGAATACTTGGTAATGATTTAATAGTTGAAATTAATAAATATTACGGTGTTGATATAAAAAATAAAATGCCAAAAAGAGTTGTGAATACTAATTATGGAAAGATAGAAGTCGAACATTCTGGTTTTTTATTAAATTTTCATAAATCATTAATTACAGATCCTGAAGTAAAAGAAAAATATGAAAGAAAGCTAATAGAGTGGTTTAGTTCTAAAACTCTAGAATTAAAGAAAAATCTTAATGGTAAGAATACTTATAAAGAAGTAAATAAATATGTTTTTAAAGCATATGCGCTTGCTAGTTTAGCTATAACTTCTTTCCATAAATTTCCAGATATGAAATTGCGTGATGTTCAAACTATTGCAGCCCTTGCAATTAATGATGGTGATATTGCGGAGTTGGGAACAGGAGAAGGAAAAACTTTATCAGCTGTTTTGCCTGCTTATTTACATGCATTACGTGGGAAAGGTGTACATATAATAACAGCAAATAGTTATTTATCAAAACGAGACTATGAGGAAATTAAACCTATTTTTAACGGGTTAGGAATTTCTTGCGGTTTTGTTCCTGATAATATTTATGATTTAGCAAAATCAGAAGGAAAAATAATTGAAAATCTTTCAAATGAAGAAAAAGATAAATTAGAAAAAGAGCTAACACGAATTAAAAAAGATGCTTATATTTCTGATGTAACATATGGTTCTAAATCAGCAATCGCTTTTGACTATTTAAGGGATGGAACAGTTTTAAAAAAGGAAGATTTATTACAAAGACATGAAAATCCTGGATTGGCTATTATTGATGAAGTAGATGATGTTTTAATAGATGATGCTCAATGCCCATATATTTTGGCTAATCATTTACCAGTATATCATGATAATATGAATTTATTTAATCTTTCAACAGTTTTAGGAATACCTTATAGTGTTGTAAAAAGTAAAGTTGAAGAGTGTGGTATGGATATAGATTTCTCACAATCATTAGATTTTGAAACAGCTAGAACTATTTCTTATGAATTATTTTTTAAAGAAATTATACCCGATCAATTGACTTATCAAAAAAGAGCTCAAAGATTTTTTGAAAGCAAAATTTTACCAAATATATATATAGTGAAGGAAAAAAATGAATTTGGTGTAAGCCCTAGTAGGTTGTATGAAATTTTAACTGCAAAAGATGATGAATATGAATTTTCTTCGTATGTCAAAAATATAAGAGATAAATCTTTAATTATTTATTATCCAGAAACTAAGCAGTATCATGTGATGGATAGATGCTATGATGATTTTCTTATTTATTGTTATGCAGCTTTTAGAATAAATTCATTAGTAGAAAATAATCAAAGTTCTATATTAAATGATTCAAATTATTTTTTAGGGTTGGATTATAATATAGTAAATGGAAAAGTTAAATTGACATTGAAAGGTATTAATAGAATTATACATGATAATAATCATATAGAATTTGTAAATGATTACAATTCTTATATGAATTTTGTTGCTCCTATGTCTAATGAGTTGCTTCATTATTTAGACCAAGCAATTATTGCTAACTTAAAAATGAAATCCCCAGCTGATTATGTAGTAGAAAATGGTGCAGTTAAATTAGTAAAAAATGGAAGAATACAGGAGGGTACTACTTACGCAGAAGGATTACAACAAGCTATCGAATTAAAAGAAAAGATTCCTTTAGAAAATATTAGTAGGGAAAATCAAACAATTGCTAGTATTACTCAAAAAGATTTTTTCAGTCGTTATGATGTTTTTTCTGGAATGACAGGAACATCAGCAAAAAAAATTTTTGAAAGAGTTTTCGGTAAAAATACAGTATCTATTCCTAGAGATGCATTCTATAAATTTTACAGCCATAGACTAATAAAGAAAAAGAAAAATAGTATTTATGAACCTATAGGTGTTGAAAAAAGAGAAACAAAATTTGCTATAGACATTAATGACAAAGTAGAATTAATAGTACAATCAATAAAAAAATCCCAGTCAATGAATCCTAAACAACCAGTTTTATTAGTTGTTGCTGATCCTTTGGAGATTAAAATTTTAAGTACGGCTTTAAATAAAGCTGGAATAAATCATTCCTTACTAGATACTAGTGTCGATAAATCCAAGGAAGCTGAGATAATTGCTAAGGCTGGTTTACCAGGATCAGTTACTATTTCTACAGAGATGGCAGGACGTGGGACAGATATTAAAATTGGTGGTGATAGAGAAACAATTATTGATATTGCTACTGAAAGACATATAAAAGTTGTCGAAGAGAAACTTAAGAAAATTATAAATTTATCATCTTCCGAAAGAGATATGGTAAGAGAAAATGTTGAAAAAGCGCTTATGAATTATAAAACAGTAAATAATGGAAGAATATTATGGAGTACTGATGAAGAAAAAACATTCCGAAGTGAATTGGAAAGAGTAGGACTTAAAGTTATATCTAGTGGTTTTTTCTTTACCAATAGAATAGATAAACAACTAGAAGGAAGAACAGGAAGAAATGGAATCTCTGGTGTATGCGAAAGGTATGCTTGCCCAAAAGATTTAGAATACATTGGTGTTAAAGAAATTCAACCATCAATTACAGTTGCAGAATATTTTTCTAGATATGGTAAAAATATTGATAGGTCTTTATCTATTCCTCCTAAAGATTTTCATAAAATTAATGATAAAGTGAGAAATATTCAATTAAATAATGAAGAAATTATTTGTATGGATATTTTAGAAACACAACAATTAGATAAAACAGCAACTGATATTATGGGAAAATATAGAGAAGAAAGAATAAAAATTATTGTAGGGGAAGTTGATATTGATTTAAGAATACAGAAAATGCTAGAAGATACTGTTGATAATTTGCTATTATCTTATATTACCTCTGGTGTTACTAATAGAGAAAACTTATTATCAGATCTTTCTTCTGGGCAATTAAAAATAGATTTTGAAGCATTTGCATTGGAAGCTAAAGATGTTTTAGGAATTGATATTGATACTTCTTCATTAACCAATAGTAATGCTAATTTATTGGAATTTAGAAATGCATTACTTGATTATTTAATTGTGACATATGACGAAAGGAAAAAAACTAATCTTAACGAACAAGCTGAAAAAGAAAAAACAGCACTTTTAGTGGCTAATGACTATGTTATATCTAACATAAATTCGGTATTGTCTACAACCACTGCACAAAAAAGATTGAATGATATGACTCCTGGTATGAATCAAAATTCAGATAATTATGCAAATGTTGATTTTTATGATAATTATCAAAAATTAACTCTTGAGGCTTCAAAAATTGCTATTAAGAGATTAATTGGTGGAACACTTAGCATAGAAGAAAGAAAAAAAATGGAAAAAAATAAAGAAGATATATTCGGTATAAAAATAAGTCAAATAGAACATTCTGATAAATTTGATGTTTCAGAACCAACTAATAAAGAAAATAATAGAAATTTAATTAATAGATTTAGGGAAATTAAAAAACAAATAGAAGATGAAGCAAGAATGGTGGCCGAACGTCCTAGCTATCAGAATTTGGTCATAATGCCTATGACTTTAAAAAAAATACTTCCAAATTCAGAAAAATTAGTTTTAACTAGGGATTCATTTTTCAGAATAGAAGATAAAGTTTCTGTGCCTGTAAAGAAACATTAATATTATAAAATATAAATATTAAGATACTAATTGTAAATTTTATGATTAGTATCTTATTTATAATGTTTATTGAAAATAGAATAAATGTTGATAATGAATTAAATTACTTTTTTAACTTATTTATGTTATAATGTTAAATAAGAATAAATATTAAAATATTGTTGATAACTTTATTAATGACTTTTAATTAATTATGAAGTAATAAATATTTAAAGTGAAAGGAATCAATTAAATGCAAAATTTTAAATTGATTATGTGAAGAATTTATGAAGAACTTAAAATATATTGATAAATTTCTTTTTTTCATTAGTGTTTTGTTTTTTATAATTGGCTTAATTATGATCTTTTCATCCTCTAATATAGCAGCATTTATGAGATATGATGCTAATCCATATTA
The DNA here is from genome assembly GCA_944372425.1 of uncultured Bacilli bacterium. GTDB lineage: Bacteria > Bacillota_I > Bacilli_A > RF39 > UBA660 > RUG13868. Next base: position 4,903 of record CALVZC010000014.1, on the reverse strand, counting down.
TTTTTTAATTAAACAGTCAATTAATTTACTTGTCGGCTTTGCTTTCTTTTTAATTATTATTCAGTTTAATACTAAAACTTATAGTGCTTTATCATGGATAGGTTTGTTGGCTACTATTGGTGCCTTGCTATTTGTTTATTTTTATGGAACATTGACAAATAAAGCTAGAAGCTGGATTTATTTAGGCTTTTTTATGTTTCAACCAAGTGAATTGGCAAAAGTTGTTTTAATTGTTTGGTTTTCAGCTTTTTATGAGTTAAAAAGAAAAAATTTAAATAAGCTTTTTACTAATTTATTTCCATTAGGAGTTGCAGCTTTGATTGCAGCATTTATAATTTTACAGCCTGATTTTGGAACTGCTGGAATCGTTATAATTTTATCTTTTTTAATATATTTACTTATTCCAATAAAAAATTCTATTAAATTTAAAGTAGCTTTAATATCTGCTTTGGTTATAATAATGATGTTAATGGGTTATTATATTTTTAATACTTCATCATTTGCTAGACAAATTTCCAGATTAAATTTTGCCTATCCATGTAGTCAAGAAAAATTTTATACTACTGGAAATCAAGTTTGTAATTCTTATATTGCGTTTAATAATGGTTCATTGACAGGAAAAGGACTAGGTAATAGTACGCAAAAATATTTATATTTAGCAGAATCGCATACTGACTTTATTTTTGCTATTATCGTAGAAGAATTTGGATTTATTGGTGCAATTCTGATAATTTTATTATATATTATTTTATTTTATAAAATAATTTCGATAGGAAATAAAAGTACGAGCAGCAGAGGAGCAATTATTTGTTATGGTGTTGCTATTTATATTTTTTTGCATATTTCAATAAATCTTTTAGGAATTATGGGTTGGTTACCATTGACTGGAATTCCACTTCCGTTTTTATCTTATGGTGGAACTTTTACTTTATGTTTAATAATTGCATTGTCTATGGTTCAACGAGTAGCAATTGAAAGTAAAATGAAAAAAATAGGAATTAGTTAATTTATAGATAATAATCTCTTTAGGAGGTTATTTTTTTTATGAATTTATTTATTAATATTAGAGATTTTTTATATTATAATAGAAAAATTATTTTAATTTTTTTGTTTATTTGTATTGTTATCTTTTTTTATTTGTTTTATGAAAAAAATAAAAATTATAATGAGGAACTATTTTTGAATAATGATATCTATATTAATGAAATCGAGGAAGATATACAAGAAAAATATATTGTTGATATAAAAGGCGCAGTAAAATTTCCAGGAACTTATGAATTGGAAGCAGGAAAAAGAATTACTGATGTTATAAATTTAGCAGGTGGAATTATTGACAATGCAGATTTGTCAACTATTAATTTAAGCAAAAAAATTTCTGATGAAATGCTTATTATTATACCGAAAGTTAGTGAATCTTTTAATAATAATTATGATTACAATAATGTAGTTAATAATGATGGCAAAGTATCAATAAATTACGGGACTTTAAATAGTCTTATGAGCATAAATGGAATAGGTGAGGTCAAAGCTCAAGCTATAATTGATTATAGAAATAACAATGGCTTATTTGAAAATATTGAAGATATAAAAAATGTTAATGGTATAGGTAACAGTACTTTTGAAAAAATTAAAGATTATATTAAACTGTAATATTACTTACATTTTTCTTCTTTTTATTTTAATTATTAGATTATTTTGCAGTGTTTATATAATTGAGAAAAATAGTAAATATAAAATAAGTGATGAATCTTTTTATTGCACAATTGAAAGTTATTATATAAACGGTAATCAGTTGAAAATTATTTTAAACTGTAAAGAGCCAATAATCGGTTATTATTATTTTTCTACAAAAAAAGAGTTTTATGATTTTAAGAGAATATTTGAAATAGGAGATATTGTATATATTAAAGGTACATTAGAATTAATTGAATCAAATAATAATTTTAATGTGTTTAATTATAAAAAATATGGTTATTATCACGATATTTTTTATAATTTAAAAATAGAAACAATTAACTATATTAAAGAAAATACTAATTTTATTTATAAAATAAAGAAAGGTATTACAAATCGAGTAGAAAATTTAAAAAGTTGCTCTTACATTAAGGCTTTTATTTTAGGAGATAAAAATAATATAAATAAATCTATTTTAAATAATTATAAAAATATTGGAATAATGCACGTATTTGCAATTTCAGGAATGCATGTAAGTATTTTAATTTCAATAATTGCATTTTTGTTAAAAAAAAATAATATTCTTAAATTTATTCTTTCTTTATTTTTTTTAATAATTTATTTTCTTATTGTTGGTAGTGTTTCTTTATTACGATCAGTTATTTGGTTTATAATTTCTTATGTATGTATTTTTTTAAATATAAATCTTTCTTTATTTAAAAAAATATTTTTTCTCTTTTTTATAATTTTGATGACTAATCCTTTTTATATTTTTGATGTTGGATTTTGGTATTCAATATTGATAAGTAGCTCTATTATTTTTTCAAAGGAAAAAATCAAAAAGAGAAATTACTTTTTTAGATTATTTTATATTTCTTTTCTTTCATTTTTAATTTCTGTACCTATTAATATGTATAATTTCTTTGAAATTAATTTTTTATCATTTATTTATAATTTATTTATAGTACCTTTTATATCTTTTCTTTTTCCTTTTGCTATTATTGTTTTAATATTTCCAGTTTTAGATTCGATATTCTTTGCATTTACTAATATACTAGAAAAAATTTCTTTGTTTTTTTCTTCTATAAATTCTACAATTATTATTATTAAACCTCCATTATTTATAGTTATTATTTATTACATTATAATATTATTAGTGTTAAAAAATAAAAAATTTTTAATTTTGTTTTTTTTACTTTTTATGATTCATTTTAATTATAATAGAATATTTAAAAGTAATTTTCTTCTTTTTTTAGATGTTGGGCAGGGAGATTGTATTTTAATACATAGTGGTGATTACAATATTTTAGTTGATACTGGGGGTGTTATAAGATACAATGATGAAAATTGGAAAAAAGATAATTACTATTCTATAGCTGAAAATACTATTATTCCTGTATTAAAGTCATTTGGTATTTCAAAAATAGATACTTTAATTTTAACACATGGAGATTATGATCATATTGGTGAATCTATTAATTTGATTAGTAATTTTAATGTTAAAAAGGTCATATTTAATAATGATGAATACAATGATTTAGAATTAAAAATAATAGAAGTATTAAAAGCAAAAGATATTTTATATTACAAAGGTATTAAAAAGTTAAATTTTAATGGAAACGTACTATACTTTTTAAATAATAAAATGTATGATAATGAAAATGATAATTCAAATGTTATTTATTTGAGTCTAAATAGACTAAACGTATTATTGATGGGTGATGCTGGAATAAAAGTTGAGAATGATTTATTGACTAAATATTCTTTTGACATTGTTGATATTTTAAAAGTAGGACATCATGGAAGCAATACAAGTACTAGTATAAATTTTATTAATGAAATAAAACCTAAATATTCTATTATTAGTGTTGGTAAGAATAATAAATATGGACATCCTAATGCTAATGTATTGAAAAAATTAAATAATTCAGTTGTATATAGAACAGATTTAAATGGTAGCATAATGTTTAAAATTAAAAATAGTAAGATAAAAATATATAGTTATTTTTAAAAGTTAATTTAAGGTAACAAAATTCTTTTATATACATATTATATTATAGAACGCTACGCGTTAGCGTTTAAATAGATTTGAGAGGGTACCTCTCTTTTTTGAATTTTAATATTTACTTTTTCAATAGATATGATATACTATTATCAGTGTATTTTGATTCTACAATGGTTAGATTTGAATAGAATTTAATGAAGTAGTGTGTAGGTGAATATAGTTTATGAAAGAAATTTCGAATAGAGAAAAACAATATATAGCTATTGTTAATGATATATTAGAGCATAAAGAATTTATAAAGACAAAGAGTATAACTCATCATGGACTTAATAGGTATGATCATTCTGTTAGAGTGTCTTATTATTCTTATAAAATTGCTAAGTTATTTAGACTTGATTGTGATGAAGTTGCTAGGGCAGGATTATTGCATGATTTTTTCTTGGTTGACAATGAAGTAATTTCTGTTAAAGAAAAAATGAATACATTAATAAACCATCCTAAATATGCTGAAGCGTATGCTGCAAAATATTTTGATTTATCTGATAAAGAACGTGATATAATTCGTAGCCATATGTTTCCGATATCAGTAATCTCTGTTCCAAAATATGCAGAAAGTTGGTTGGTTAATGTTATAGACAATGCTGTTTCAATTTGTGAAGCTTTATCATCGACTAAAGTTCATTTATTAAGAATATCAAATATTATGATTATTGTATTGTTAAATTTTTTAAGATTATAAAATTCTGCTTTTAGTGAGTGTTGATAAATAATTGATTATAAAAAGTGATTAAAAATCACTTTTTATATTGTCTTTAAATTAGCATCATAATAAAAGAATACATAATTTACATTTTTCTATAAGTAGCCTTTTAATACAGTTTTTATTAGAAAATTAATTTTTTCTGATTTTTTATAATAAAGTTTGAATTAATCAAACATATTTTGAAATGACTTCAAAAAGTTGAACATAAATTTAAGCAACTCCCATTTTATATAAACATTTATTTCTAAAATTAATTGGACTTGTTTTTAATCTAGTACCAATTCTTTTTTATGTTTCTTTAAATATAGATAATCAATTTGATATGAACCCCGTTTCTTGGACAAAATAGAAACGAGGTTTTTATATGTCAAAATTGAGTTATGAAGATAAAATTAGATTATATAGTGAAAGAAAAGAAGGAGTATCAACAAAAAGTTTATCGAGAAAATATAATATACGTG
>CALVZC010000013.1 GCA_944372425.1 uncultured Bacilli bacterium | reverse complement strand
TATGTTATTGAAGCTTCAAGATTAACAAGAAGTTTGCAACAATTATTAGAAATATTAGATTTTGCAAAATCTAAGAAATTAAAATTAGTCATGGGAGATTTTATTTTAGATTGCACGGGTTCTCTTTCAGTGCTTACACAAGGTCAACTCATGATGCTGGGGATGATTAATGAGATAAATCGCTTAATGATTGTTGAGGCAGTGAAAGAAGGAGTTGATGCAGCACGTGAAGAAGGTCGTATTGGTGGACAACCTAAACTTACAAGAGAACGTATTTATAATAAGAATCCGGATGTTGCTAAGTATTATATCGATTATGTTGAACATAGGATTAACTTTACCGAGTTTTGTAGATTATGTGTTATTAGTCGTAATACTGGTTATAGGTATTTAAAAATCTTGAAGGGTAATCAATAATTATACTATTAGTGATTTTATAATCGCAGTCGAACAGGGGAAGAATATTATGTTCTTCTTTTTTCTTCATTTATTTATTCTGATACCACTAGTAATAGTCATTACTATACTTATTATGTAGGGACTATGCTTTGTTTTAAGGGGTTTTTAAAACTTTTAGAGATTTTATGAATTAATTTAACAAATGGTCTTGACTAATTAAAAATAATAAGTGACTTATATAACACCGCGAGAAGTGGTGAGATCAGAAAGGAGGATTTATGGACTATTTTAAGTGTATGCTTAAAATAGTCTAAGATGGAAATATGAGACAAATGATTTGTAAAAAGACTAAGACATGTAAATATGCAGATGAATTTGTTATTTACAATACAGGTAAAATTAAGGATAGGAGAGTTAAACCGTTGGTTTACAAACAACTTAAGAAAAAGCATTATATAGAACTTAGAAAGTTGCTTAGAGATAATGCAGAATATTTAGAAAAAAATATTTGTGATGCAAATGATGAGTATGTTCCTGGAGCGTTATACATCAATGCTTGGGCTTTTATGCCTCCTGGTGTAGGTGGAAAAACTACTGCGAGAGTTATTAATTGGATTCACGAAAAGGAAATTTATGATCTAATTAATCAACCTGATAATAAGATATTCCCACCGGATTACAATCCTAGGAATAGGAAAAACATTTAAAAGCAAAGGAAGAATAACTAGATTATTATTCTTTATTAAAGATTGGAAAGGTAAGTAAGTTATGAGAAATGAAATTATGTTAGTTTTTTCAGATGGAAATCAATATAAGTTCAATGTTGGTATAGCAGTTGAATTGATAAAGAAGTTTCTATATAGAAATAATGAAATTTCTTCTAAGGAACTAGACAATGTAATTAGTGTTGCCAATCGAAGTGTTAAATTAAACACTAAAATTGATTAATATTTTAGTGAAGGAGATGATATAGTATGAGAAAGGTCGCTATTTATGCTCGTGTATCAACTGAACATAAAGAGCAATTATCAGCGTTAGAAAATCAGATTCAATATTACGATGAACTAATGGCAAGACATCATGATTGGATATTAGTTGAAAGGTACATAGATAAAGGAATTACAGGAACGTCAACTGAAAAAAGACCAAACTTTATGAGAATGATGGAAGATGCAAAAAATGGTTGCTTTGATCTGATAGTGACTCGTGAAGTTTCTAGGTTTGCACGTAATACTGTTGATACTTTGAGCAAGACAAGAGAACTAGCAAAGATGGGTGTAGAAGTTTATTTTACTGAAGATAATATTTGGACTTTTAACAAACAAGATGGTGAACTTAGATTAAGTATTATGGCTACACTAGCCCAAAATGAATCTGGCAAAATTTCAGCAAGGATTAAGGCTGGACAAAAGATTACATTTTTAAATGGTGTTCCTTATGGTAATGGAAATATACTGGGTTATGACAGAGTAGATGGAAAGATGATTATAAATGAGAAACAGGCAGAGTCAGTAAGATTGATTTTTGATTTGTACCTTAAAGGCAATAAAAGCAAGAGTATTCAATACGAGTTAGAAAAGGCTGGATATTTAACTGCTAGTGGTCTTGCTCATTGGGATCCTGCTACTATCATTAGAATACTTCGTAATCCATTTTATTGTGGTACTATTGTATATAACAAATCATATATTCCAGATTTTTTAGAGCAAAAACCTAAGAAAAATAATGGTGAAGTAGAGCAAATAGTTGTAGAGGGTAGTCATACACCTATTGTAAGTAAAGAAGAGTTCAACAAAGTACAGGAAATGATTGCTGGTCATCGTGTTAATTGTCAAGATGGTGAGAAAAGAGCAGGTAAATTACCTACTACTATTTATGGTAAGAAATTAATATGTCAATGTGGCTCAACTATGCAAAAGAGAAAATATCATATTAGTAAAGATGGTGAAATTACATTGTGTTATCAATGTTATGCACAAAGAAGAACTGGTACGATTTCTTCAAGAATGAAACACGGCTTGAGTATTGATGGTATTTGTTCAACTAGGTCTATTCCAGAGTGGAAACTGAGAATTGTAGCCTTTATCGTTTTTAATAAGATATGGTATGAGAAGGAGCAAATATTAAGTATTATTGAATCATTGCTTAAGGAATCTGTAAAGGAGGATAAGGTTGATAAAATAGAAACGGAAAAGTTGAATCTTAAGAAGCAAATAGATTCTTTAAATAAGAAATCAGATAACTTATTGGATGCATTAATATCTGGTACTATCGATAAAGAAAGATACACTTTGAAGAATGGGGAACTTGAAAAGGAAATTGGGGATCTTCGTTTACAATTGTTAAAGTATGATGTTGAAACACCAACTTCTATTATTACTGTTGAAGAGAGATTAAGAGAGTGTGAAAGAATTATTACTAGTAAGCTTAATTATAAGAGGGGTGAAGTTTCTGATGAGTTAGTTGATTCTTTTGTAAGAAAAATAGTAGTAGATAATGATCATATAGAATGGCACCTAAATTTTGCAAATGAATTAGGAAGAATAGATAAGACATCGGATAGAATAAATGACGAGGATATATTTCTTGGTAGAATTGTGATAACAAAAGATGATGCAGATAACTACGCAAAGTATCACGATGAGTTATCTAGAGTTCACTTGACTAAGCCATTATTAGTAGATCTTTATATTTAATAACTTTGAAAAAATCAGGAGTAGAGTTAACTATTTCTGATTTTTATAGTATAATGTTAATGTATTCAGGTAAGGTTATACAATTATTGTATAAACTGCCCACCAAATGAGACAGCAGCACAAGCTGCTATTAAAGAAAAAAAGTAATTAAATGATGGGATTAAGAGATTGAACTTAACTAAAAAAGTTAGACAATTTATAAATAACTTTTAATTAAAGGATTGTGGCCTGTAATTTACAGGAGACAGTCCTTTTAATTTAACTTTAAATCTATCATAATTATAATAATATATATAGTCATAATTACTTTTATTAAATTATCTAGTATTTTATATTTATCTTCTTGGTTATAAAATATTTTTTTAAAGTATATCAAAGAAGTTTTGTTATCCTATATATTCATATCTTAATACTTAATTTACTCATATAAAAGTCTTGTTTCTCTGTCAAAAAGGCGAGATTTGTATCAATTCTTGTTCTTTTTTTACGAAGTTGTGATATTGAATTAAAAATTAATTGAAAAATGAAAATATAAAAAAAATTATTTTTGTGTTATAATATTATATATATAAATGTTTTATAAATTTATTTATTATTGTATGTTTATATTTAGACTGAAATTTATAAAAATAGGTGTAATAAATGTAAAGACTTTAATTTTTTTAAAGAAAGGGTTTAACTTATGAAACAATATACGGGAAGAGAAATAGCAATTTTTACAGATTCACATGCTTTATTAGAACCCACTAAAGCAGCCCTTCAAGATATAGCAGACAGAAATATTAAAGAAATATATTCTTTAGGCGATAATATAGGATTAGGGCCTAATCCTAGTGAGGTTTTGAATTTATTAGAAGAGTATAATGTAAAATCAATTGCTGGTAATTCTGAAGATTATATTACTTTAGGATTATTGCCTTTTACGTATTTCAATACTTTAAAAGAGCAAAGCAGATTATGGACATTATCTAAACTTAATGAGCGACAAATAGGAAAAATAAGTTTGTTTCCACATTCTATTGAATTACTTGTAGGTGGAAAAAAGTTAGCATTATGTCATTTTGCAAATGATATTAGAATAGATTATATAAGGAATAGTACTTGGTTATATCAAAGAAACTTAGAAAACGGTATGCCTGGATATGGTCAGTTTTTTTATACTAATAGTACTGAACAATTTCTCGAAATAGAAGATATAATAAATAAATATGGAATTGATAATCCATTTGTAAAAGGCTATTTATCTTCAAGTGGAGAACCTTTATTTAAAAGAAAAAAAGTAGATTTCTTTGATGCGGTTGTTCAAGGACATGTGCATTGGAAAATATATGAAAAAAGTTCTAAAACAGATTTTTATTCTATAAGAGCTGTTGGAATGGCATATGGTAAAAATCCTGTTGATACGGCTTCATATGTAATTTTAAAAGAGCATAATAGTGGCTTTGATATGGAAGAGGTTTTAGTTAAATATGATCGCGATAAAATGATTAGTAGTATTTTAAGTAGTGATAATATCGATCAAACTATAAGAAAATTTGTGAATATTAAGTAATTAATATATAGAAGAGTAATAATTATATTAATTTTATTTGTAAAATTATATATATTTAACAAAGTACTGTAATAAAGTGCTTTAATTAATTATACTTATTTGTTATAATTATATATAGGTGAGAAAAATGAAAATAATGTGTGTTGGTCAGTCTACTTATGACATAACTCTTTCACTTGAAAGTTATCCAATTGAAAATAAAAAAGTACGAGTAAAAGATAAGGTTGAATGTGGTGGCGGAAGTGCATCTAATTGTGCTTATCTTTTAGCAAAATGGGGGGTGGAGACTTATTTCGCTGGAGTTATTGGCAATGATTATTATGGGAAAAAAATATTAAATGAATATTCAGATATCGGTGTAAATACTAAATATTTGCAAATAAAAGATGATATTGCAACAACTTCTAGTTATATAATTGCTAATACTTCTATTGGTAGTAGAACTATATTAACAAGTAGAGATGCAAATATAAAAATGGATTCAGTTATAATTGATGATGAATTTGATTATATTTTGTTTGATGGATATGAAAAAGAATTTTCGCTTGAATTAATTAAAAAAAATCCCAATGCAATAACAATTTTAGATGCTGGTAGTGTAAAAGAAGCTACTATAGATTTAGCATATATAGTCGATTATGTTGTTTGTTCTCATGATTTTGCTGAAGAGTTTTCAGATGTTAAAATTGACTATGAAAATTTAGAGACTATAAAGAATGCATATGATAAATTGAAGGAAAAGTTCGGACATGATGTAATAATTACACTAGAGTCTAAAGGATGCTTTACTTATTATGATGGTTACAAATTGATTCCAAGTATCGAGGTAAAAGCAATTGATTCAACTGGTGCAGGTGATATATTTCATGGCGCATTTGTGTATGCAATTTCAAATGGCTTCGATTTAAAGAAAACACTTTTATTTTCAAATATTACTGGTGCATTATCAGTTTTAAAAGTAGGAAGTAGGGTTTCAATACCTTCACTAGCTGAAGTTATAAATAAATATAATGATACAGTATCACAGTAATATGCCACAAATTGATTTACATGGTGAAGATAGAATAAATGCTTCAATTTTAGTTAAAACTTTTATTAATGATAATTATAAAATTGGAAATGAAGAGTTTGCAATAATACATGGAATCGGAAAAGGAATATTAAAAAAGGAAGTATATAATATGTTAAAGAAAGATAAAAGAGTTATTGAATTTGGTACAGATTATTTTAATATTGGATGCACTTTAGTACGTATTTGTAAAAAAATTGACAAAGAAAGTAACATATGTTATAATATGCATCATAAATCAAAGGGGGAATAGTATATGTATACAGATGAAGAAGAAAGAAAAGGACTTCCTATTAAGACATTTATAATTAGCCTTATACTAATAATAATTTTAGTATTGTTATTAGTATGGTTATTACCAATGCCTAATATGAAGGGAATTAATGATAGGATATTTAATGCTAACATTCAAGAAATGAAGAAAGCAGCAATACCTTATTTTACAACAGAAAAACTACCACAAGAAATTGGTGATGAAGCAACTTTAACTTTACAAGAAATGATTGATTTGAAATTGTTACTACCATTTACTGATAAAAATGGAGATTCTTGTGATACAGAAAAATCATATGTTACTTTGACAAAAAAAGAAAATTCATATGAAATGAAAGTTAATTTGAAATGTAATGAAGAAGAAGATTATATTTTAGTTACATTGGGTTGTTATTCATATTGTACTACTGCTATATGTGAAAAAGAAGAACCTAATATTGATGAGGAAGAACAAGTACAAGGACCATCTTGTGTTCTTTATGTGTCTAGTGGTACTTCTGGTAGTAATGGGTGGTACAATTCTAATGCGGTTGTCAAATTCAAATCAAAAACGACAACAACTCCAGGAGCTACAATTACTAATTATGGATTAGGAACTGGTAGCGTCGATTATAATAGCAATGATTCTTATACTGTTACGAATGAAGGAAGTACAACAGTATATGGTTATGTTAAAGATTCTACTGGAAAGACGGCTATTTGTAGTATTGTAGTAAAGAAAGATACAGTTAAGCCAAGCTGTTCTTTAGGTGTTTTGTCTGGTACAAAGGGACAAGACGGAAGCTATGTTTCAGATGTTATTGTAGGCTTTTCTAGTAATACTGATGCAACTAGTGGCATAAGTGCATATGGTATTACTAATAGTTCAACACCAACGTATAATAATAAAACAAGATATACAATTAATACTAATGGTACTCATAAAGTATATGGATATGTAAAAGATAATGCTGGTAATGTAGCAGTTTGTGATTTGACAATTAAGCGTAATGCGAAAGTGACAGAATCTACTCCATCTTGTACTTTAAAAATTAGTGATAGTACTTTAGGATTAAATGGTTGGTATGTTGGAAATGTAAATGTTGAATTTGCTTCAAAAACAACAACTAATGGAGCAGTTATAAACGGTTTTGGTTTAGGTACTTCTGAAAACTATGCTGGTAATACAGTTTATACTGTTACTAAAGATGGTACAACTACTGTATATGGATATGTAAAAGATTCAAATGGAAATACTGCAACATGTAGTATAGCTGTAAAAAAAGATCAAACTAAGCCAAGTTGTTCCTTAAAAGTAACTGATGGTACATTTAATTCAGAAGGATATTATACTTCAAACATTACGATTGGATTTAATTCAAAAGTTGATTCAACTAGCGGAATTTCTGGATTTGGAATAGGAAAAACAGAGACTTATGCTGGAAATACAAGTTATATTATTAATACTGTAGGTAAACATACTGTATATGGATATGTAAAAGATAATGCTGGTAATACTGCAATATGTAGCATTACAGTAGAAAAAAGAAATGGTATTGAATATCAGTATAAAAAAGAGATACCAGCAGAATATAGTAGCTGGGGAGAATGGACTACATCTACATATAATCCAGAAGAGAAACCACCATTTGGAAGTTATAATTTGATTGAAATAGTTGATTTAGGAAAAACTCAAGAAGTCGACTACTATCAATATTCAAAGGGAGAGCCTATATATAAAGATCAATTGATTAAAGTTGGAACAATAAATCAAACTTATTGTTCTGGTTACGATTATTATAGAACTACAACATCAACTACAACAACCACTTATGCAATAAAAACTGGAGAGGATTGGCAGTATGTTGGAAGAGTTACGACTTCTGGTGTTCCTACTGATACTCTTGCAGTTAAATATGAATTAGTTGGACTTGATTGGTCTGACTGCGGAACAGGTTGTACAAGAGCACCAAGAAAAATATGGAATAAATATACTAGAACAGTTTCTATAGTGTCATCATCTAATACAATCGTAACATCATCTGGTGTAACTGTTAGTTGTAGTTCAACTGAATCTAAAAGTGTTGAAATATTTGGAATTGCAAAGGCTTTAGTTGGTTACGAAGAAATTAGAACACCAGTTTATAAGGATGTTTATAAATATAAACAAAGAAGACGTACTTTGGTAAAAGAAGCATATACTGATTACAAATGGGGAGTATATAACGATAAAAGTCTATTGGAACAAGGTTATACAATGACAGGTGTAACCAGAGTAATTGATTAAATATAAGGGGTGATATTATGAATAATTATAAAAAAATAAGTATTGTTAGTGAATATAACAAAAAAACAAAAAAATGGGATATTAAAACAATAGTAATTTTTAGGAATAATGATTCTCCTATTGTCGAAGATTATGACAGAAATAAACATTTAAATTTAATACGAGAATTTATAGAATTAATAGGTCACGATATATTACATGAAGGATTAAAAAGTGCAAAAGATAATGGGAAAATTACAATTATTTCAAAATCTGACAAGAAGAATGTTGAAATTTTAAATAAAGAAGTTTTAGAGGAACAAATAAAATATTCTAATAGTAGAAATAAAAAGGTTGATCAAACATTAGGTATGAATGTCGAAAAACAAAAAATTGAAATTGAAAAACTTTTAAATGATTGTAGAAAAATTAATATTGTATATGAAAACGACGAAATAAATAATAGAAAAATACCAAAGCAGATTGTTATTTTTAGAAATAACGGCGAACCTATTATTGAAAAGTATAATGATGCCAAACATTCAAAGTTTTGTCAATTGTTTGCAGAAAAATGTGGTTTTGATTTATCAAATAATGGGGTAGAGGAAGCTATAAGGGCAAATTTTATTGCAACAACGTTAAATTATAGAAAAGAGTCATTGGATGCTTTAAATGCTGAGATTTTAGATGACCAACTTAAATTTTCTAAAGTTCAGAATGCTACTTTAGAAAATAAAAATGATAATATGACAGTTGGTAAAGTAGAACAGATATTGCCAGAAAAATCTGAACATGATTTGGATGAGTATTTTGCCCTTGATGAAAAAAGAAATAATGGTAAAATTTCATCTGATGAAAAGAAAAGATTAGAAGAACTTTCATCTAATAATAGAAAAATTGCATTTTTGGAAAATGCTAAAGTTTTATATAATGCTGGTGAAATTTCAGAAGATACTTATTTAACTATTAAGGATAGTTATAAAAATAAGTTAAATAGGAAAAATCAAGAACAGAAAAAAGGAAAGTCTATTTTTAGTAGACTTAAATTGAATAGAAAAGGAATAGGTAACACTGCAATGAAAATTAATGATAATAGTACTGACAGAATAGTTCCTATTCCAGTTGGCAAGGAAAAATTATCAGTTAAACTAAAAAGACATTGGAAAAAAATTACTGCTGGGATTCTAGCAGCAACCGCAATTATAACAGGCGTAAATTTAATTTCAAATTCTAAAAAACCAGCAATTAATCGTGTCCAAATCAATACAGAAAATTCTACTTTAGGCGCAACAACCGGTGCTGCAATAGGAATTAATAATATTAATAATAAAGTTAGCGTAGGAGTTTCTGCATTGGATGGAAGCATGTTAAACCTTAATTATTCTGGTACTGAAAATGCATTTTACAATCATGAAGATAAATTAGATTTATTATCATCATTAAATTATTATTTTGAGACTATGGATGTACCAGAAAATACTCAAAAATTTATAATGCAGGAAAATGTTCAACAATTTTTATCTCAATATACTAATATTAGTCAATTAAGAGAAGTTTTAAGTGCATTATGTTATGGTTATGAAGCTAATATGTTAAGTTTAGCATCCGAAAATTTTAGAATAGAAGAGGATGGGCAAAATTATCTTAGAACTTTTACTAGCGATTTCTTATGTGCCAAAGTAGTTGTAAATAATTATACACCTGAGCAAATGCTAGCAGTATTTGGTAATGATAACATTAATTATGAGCAAGTAATGGATGGTTTTAAAAGTTATTGCAATACTGTATCTATTTATGGTACTACTGCAACAAGCGTTTTACCATTTAAGTATTTAACAAATGGTGATAATGCTACAACTAACGCTTTAGAAGTTTTGTTTGAAAAATTAGCTACTGTTAATGAAAATAGAAAAAATGGGACTTTAACTAGTGAACATACAGATGATTTTATTGTTGCAGTTGATAACTTTTTTGTTCATAATGATCAAAAATTAAGATTAACAGAAGGAATAAAAACTGTTGCAGCAGCAATTGTCGATTCTTATATATATATGCAAGCAAATTTAGCAAATAGTGATGAGGCATTATATTTACATGAAGATCATGGACTTTCTAAAGCAGGTATAAATTTATTAAACCCAGATACTAAAGAGTTAGACGGAACGGTTATTGATAAGGCAAAAGATTCATTGCTAAATAGTATATATCTTTTATATGCTGATGATGATTTAGTTAATAAAAATTGTTTAACACAAAAACAAATATTACTTGCTAATATAAATGAAATGAATTCAATTAGTAATTCAACTATGCAAGATGCTGTTTCAAATTTTGCAAATTTGTTATATCAGAATGGATTATATTATTATGGAAATGAAGTATCAAAAGGTAATTACTCTCAAACAATATTGGACAAAATAGAAAAAGAAAATCCTTCATTAGCAATGGACATTGATAGATTTGAGCAAAAGATAAATAACACATCCGATGATTCTTATATTCCTTTTTATATTACAACTAATGGTATAGATGAATTACTAGGAATAAGAGGATTATCAAATGATTTAACATTGCTTATTAATATAAGAAGAGAACTTTCTAAAAAATACGATAATTTTGAAATAATATCAGGAACAAGATATTCTTATGCAAATTTATATCCTAGTTTTGACAATTCTGGATTTGAAATTCCATCACCAACTACTATTACAAGCACAACTAGGGAATTTGTTGATTATGATGATCTTGACTTGTCTGAAAAAGAATCTGTAGATGAGCAAAAACAAAAAATTATTGATTCAGAAAATAAATCTAATTCTGAACAAGAAGAACTTGCAAAACAACAGGCTCAAGAAATAATTAATCAAGTCCAGTCTGGAACTATTACAACGCAAGAAGAAGCTCAAAAAAAAGCTGATGAAGTTGGGATGTCATTAGAATCAGATATAGTAAAACAAATTATTGAAATTCATGATAATCCTGAATTAAGTGCTGAAGTTGATAGAGAAATTGCAGATAAAAATAAAGAAGCAGAATCGAATGCTGCAAGTCAGAAAAATGAAGAAGAAGAAAAACAAAGAAAAGAATTATATGAAATTCAACAGTTAATTTCTCAAGGTAATTCATCTTCCAATATAGATTATTCATCAGATCCAAATGTTGGAAATCCAGCAGTTGACGAACAACCACAGACTGAGGCATTACCTGAAACTTCTTCAGCAGATTCAACTGGTTTAGTTCAAGATACATCAAATCAAGTTGTTGAAGAAACTACTTTTGAAGCACCTAGTATAGATTATTCATCAGACCCAAATGTTGGAAATCCAGCAGTTGATGAACAACCCCAGACTAATGCACTACCTGAAACTTCTTCAGCAGATTCAACTAGTTTAACTCAAGATACATCAAATCAAGTTGTTGAAGAAAATAATTTTGAAGCACCTAGTATAGATTATTCATCAGACCCAAATGTTGGAAACCCAGCAGTTGATGAACAACCATATACTGAATCATTACCAAGTGCAAAAGAAGAACTTCAATTAATGAGAAATGCATTAGCAGATGTTAATCCAGAAGTTTTAGGATTAACTGGAGAAGTTGATTTAGGCTATGCTAAAAAATTAAATTTATAATTTATTAATTAAAAAATCAATGTATAATAACATTGATTTTTTTAATTTAATTAACATATACTGTATCAGGTGATTATATGTTTAAAAAGTTTGCTAGTGTTTTAGGAACATTTACATTGATTTGTTTTAGCTTTTATTATACTGATAGTGCTATTGATGTTATAAAAAAAACTGATCCAATTATGCAACAAATAATTGAATATAGCAGTGAATATGGAAATACGTCTATTGATTCTACATTAGTAAATAATAATATAATACCTGGTATTAAAGGAACAATTGTTGACATAGATGAAAGTTATAATAAAATGAAACGTCTTGGAAAATTTGATACTTCATTAATTGTCTTTCAAGAAGTTAACCCAGAAATATCAATTATAAATAATTATGAAAATTATATTATATCTGGTAATAATCAAAAAAATAATATCAGTTTAATTTTTGTATTAGAAGATAGTTCATTTATAGAAGAAATTCTTTCTATATTAAATAAAAAAGATATAAAAGTTACTTTTTTTATTAATGATGATTTGTTTAATGATGCTATTGATCTTTTAAAACTTATACTTTTATCTGGTCATAAAGTGGAATTTTATGATGAAAAATATGAAACCGCAGCAATAAAAAAATATAACAATATTTTAAAATCAATTACTAATGATAATTTAAATTATTGCTATACTACTATTAAAAACGATAATTTGTTAGAAAATTGCAAGAAAGAAAAACTGCATACGATAATTCCGACTATTATAACAGACTTTTATCCATACAATGATATAAAAAATAATATAGAAAATGGTTCTATAATTTCTTTAAAAAATAATAAAAATACAGCTAGAGAACTATCTTCTATCATAAATTATATTTTACAAAAAGGTAAAAAAATTGTTACTTTAGAAAAATTGTTAGAAGAATAAAAAATGACAAAATTCTTCTTTTCTTTTTTGTAAGATGTTTATGGTGGTGATATGAAAATATATGTAGATTTAGTTTTTATTTTAAATTGTTGGTTAGATTTTTTAATTTTACTTTCAGTTTCTTTAGTATTAAAAAGAAGTGTTAAAATAAGAAAAATAATTTTATCTAGTATTTTAGGAGGAATTTCCACTTTTTTTCTTTTTTTTAATATAAATTATTTGTTTCTTATTGTTATGAAATTATTTGTTTGTATTTGTATGTGTATTATTTCTTTTAATTATAATAGTTTTAAATATTTATTAGAAAATATAGTATATTTTTATTTGATTAGTATTATTTTAGGAGGATTTATATATATTATTAAAAATAAAATTTATATATCTACTTTTTTTCAAAATTTTCTTTTTTTAATAATTATAAGTCCAATAATTTTATACTTTTATTATAAAAAAGTGAAAAAAATGAATAATTATTACAACCATTTATATAATGTAGAATTATATTATAATAATAATTTATACAATTTCGTTGCATTTTTAGATACAGGTAATAAACTTTATGATCAATATAAAAGACGTCCAATAATACTAGTATATTCTAAGTGTATTAAGTTTGACTATGCTAAGGGAATATTAGTACCATATGAAACTGCTAATGGGAAAAGTATTATAAAATGTTTAGAAGCTGATAAGATAATTATAGATAAAAATATAGAAAAAAAACATGTTATTTTTGGTCTTGTTAATGAAAATTTTAAGATAGAAAATGTAAATATGATATTACACAGTGATTTGATAGGAGGATAATTATGTTAACAATTTTTTTATTGGTTGTTTATTTAATTGAAGTAAGTAATGTTTTATTTTATGTTGGAGCAACAGACAAATTACCAGAACCTTTGTCAAAAGAAGAAGAAGAATTTTATTTAGTAATGGCTAGTGATGGTGATTCTATGGCAAAAGATAAGCTTATTGAACATAATTTAAGGCTAGTAGTTTTTCTTGCAAAAAAATATGAAAATACTAATGTTGATTTGGAAGATTTAGTAAGTATTGGAACAATTGGATTAATTAAAGCAATCAATACTTATAGTATGGATAAAAATATTAAATTAGCTACTTATGCATCAAGATGTATCGATAATGAAATACTTATGTATCTTAGAAAAAATAAAAAAGTTCGAACGGAAGTTAGTTTTGATGAATCACTAAGTCTTGATGTTGACGGAAATGAACTTCATTTAGAAGATATATTAGGAACAGATGCTGACATAGTTACAAAAAACATTGAACAAACAACCGATAAGAAAATTATGTTAGACGAAATATCTAGACTTAATAGTAGAGATAAAGAAATTATGTTAATGAGATATGGATTGTCTGGTTACGAAGAAAAAACTCAAAAAGAAGTAGCAGAAATTTTAGGAATAAGTCAATCATATATTTCTCGAATTGAAAAGAAAGTTATTAAGAAATTAAGAAATATAATAAAAGTTTAAAGCTATGAATAAATTATTCTAGCTTTTTATTTGCATTAAATGTAATAAAAAATTAATGCTTGAAATTTTTATGTAAATGTTATAAATGTTAAAATAAAAATAATGTAAACTTTAAATATAAATAATAATACTAGGAGTGAATTATATGAAGAATAAGAAAGGTTTTACCTTAATAGAACTATTAGCAGTAATAATAATATTAGGAATATTAATGATAATAGCAATACCAGCAGTAACAGAGTATATATCATCATCAAGAAAGAGTGCATATATAACAACAGCAACAAGATATATAGATGGAGTAAGAAATAAAGTAAATGCAGCAGAAATACCAGTCTATGATATAGAGACAACATATTATATACCCGGAAGTTGTGTGTCAATGGAAAAAGGAGGAAAAAGTCCATATGGAGACTGGAAAGAATATTATGTAGTAGTAACATATGATGGAACAGGGTATGACTATTATTGGACAAGTAGAGATGAAAGTAATACAGGAATATATTTAACATATCAAGATTTATTAGATGTCGATAGAATAGAGAATAATGTAACAAGTATTTCAACAAGTATAGGAGTAGGAGAAAGAGAAAAGATATTAGTATTAAAGAACAGTTGTAGTATAAATGATGCGGAAGAGATGTTAGCAACAGTAAATATAGAAGAAAAAGGATATGTAGATGGAAGTCTATCAATGGATATGATAGGAATGCATCAAGAAAGTATTTTAAATGGAGCATATCCAAGATTAAAGAATAACTTAATACCAATAACAATAGAAAATGATGGAACAGTAAAGAAAGCAGATACAACTACTAAGTGGTATAGTTATGAGGAAAAAAAATGGGCAAACGCCGTAATATTAAAAGATGAAAGTAAAACATATAATAATGGAGAAATAATACCAGAAGAAGAAATAGAGAGTTATTTTGTATGGATACCGAAGTATAGTTATAAGCTATGGGATTTAGGAAATTATAGTAGTACTACAGCAATAGATGAAAGTAAAGTACACTCAATAGAGATAAGATTTGGAACAACAAATACTACTGATAGTGTAGAAGGAGAATGTACAACACCTGGTATATCAGGAGAAAGTGGAAATTGTGAAGTAGGAGATTATATGACTCATCCAGCTTTTTTAGCATTCAATACAAATGGAATATGGGTAGGAAAGTTTGAGACAGGATATGATGGAGCAACAAGTACATCTGGAGCTCAAAAAAATACAACAGAAGTAGATAAAGTAATAGTAAAACCAAACGTTTATAGTTGGAGGAATATACAAGTAGCCAATGCTTTCACAGTAAGTTATAATTACAAACGTGAATTAGAATCCCATATGATGAAGAATACAGAATGGGGAGCAGTAGCATACTTATCACAATCTATATATGGAATAAGTGATAGTATAAGGATAAATAATAATAGTAGTTATAAAACAGGATATGCAGCAGTAGAAAAACCGACGGTAGATTATCCAGAATATAAGGGTTATGGAACAAGTAGTAGTGTAACACAAGCCTATAATACAACGACAGGATATTTAGCAAGTACAACTGGAAATATAACAGGAATATATGATATGTCAGGAGGAGCAAATGAATATGCAATGGGAGTCCAAGTAGATGAAAATGGATTACCATTATCAGGAAGAAATAATCTATATAATTCAGGATTTAATGGAACATTAGGATGTCCGACATGTGATCCAACAGTAAGTGGAGTAGATAGTAATATAACTAGTATAACAAATGGGATAAATTTACTAGAAAGTAAATATTATGATAGTTACAAAGTAAATAGTAATGGAAATAAGAAAAATAGAATATTAGGAGATGCAACAGGAGAGATGGGACCATTTTGGATAAATCTTAAAAATAGACCAGTTAGCTCTTGGTATTTGGATAATGCTTGGTTTATTGATTCAGGTAATGCTTGGTTTTATCGCGGTAGTGTTTATACAAATGGTAATGACTCTGGAATTTTTGCTTATGGAGATGGTACTGCAAGGGTAAACTCAAATATGTCTTTTCGTATTACACTTATTGTGTGATTTTTTACAAATGATAATTAATTGTTTATGATAATGTTTTAATTCTGCTAATTGCGTATGTTTGCAATTGGCTTTTTATTATAATAAAATTAATTTTTTATATAAAAAAATTTAATAAAACTTTTCTTATGGTATAATATTTAATAGAGGTGATAATATGAGAATTATAGTTAGTGCCGGTGGAACTGGTGGTCATATTTATCCTGCTTTAGCAATAATAAATAAAATTAAGGAACGTCATAAAGATTGTGAAATTCTTTATATTGGTACAACTGATAGAATGGAATCTACTTTAGTACCTTCTTTAGGTATAAAATATGAAGGTATTACTATGAAAGGACTTAATAGGAAAAACATTTTTAAGAATTTTAGTGTTATAAAGTCGTTTTATGATGGAATTAAAAGAGCAAAAAAAATTATAAAAGGGTTTAAGCCAGATATTGTATTAGGAATTGGTGGCTATATTACAGCGCCAGTCATAATAGCAGCTCATAAATTAGGAATTAAAACATTTATTCATGAGCAAAATTCAATTCCAGGTTTATCTAATAAAATTTTAAAAAAATATGTCGATGTTATTGGTGTTTCATTAAAAGAAAGTATGCAATATTTTAAAGGTAGAAAAGTAATTTTTACTGGTAATCCAAGAAGTGAAGAAGCAGCAAAAGCAAAGCCAGTTAATAAAGAAAAATATGGCTTGACCGAGTCTAAAAAATTAGTTTTATTTGTTATGGGAAGTTTAGGTTCGTTGACAATAACTAATTTAATGCATGATATTATTCCAGAATTTAAAGATAAAAAATATGAAGTTTTATTTGTAACTGGTAAAAATTACTTTAATTCTTATAATGATTTAAAAATTCCAGATAATGTAAAGCTGGTTTCTAATTTAGATGATATGTTAAATGTATTAAAAAAGACAGATTTAATTATAACAAGAGCTGGAGCTTCTACTATTGCTGAAATAACAGCGATTGGAATTCCTGCAATAATGATACCTTCTCCATATGTAACTCATAATCATCAAGAAAAAAATGCCGAAATTTTAAAAGCAAATGAAGCAGCAATAGTTATAAAAGAAAAAGAACTTACTAAAGATAATTTATTACAAAGTATTGATTCTATAATAAGTTCAAAAGATAAAATAATAAAAATGAAAAAGAATAGTAAACGTTTAGGAGTTATCGATAGTGCTACAAAAATAGTAGAAACAATTGAAGATATGGTAAATGGTGATGTATAATGGATAATATGGTAGAGTTTATTAATAGTAATAATATTGGTAGATATTTAGAAAATGTTAGTATGGCAAAATATACGACTTATAAAACAGGAGGAATCGCAAAATTATTAGTATATCCCAAAGATGAAAAAAAACTTCTTCTTCTTTTGCGTGAATTAAAAAGATTAAATCTTAAATATAAAATTTTAGGTAATGGATCTAATACATTATTTAGTGATAAAGTGTTTAATGGAGTAATTATTAAATTAGATTCTTTAGATAAAATTGTTACTTATAGAAATATTATAAAAGCAGGTAGTGGTGTTAATTTAATAAAACTTAGTAATTTTGCTATTAAGAAGTCTTTATCAGGACTTGAATTTGCTAGTGGTATTCCAGGAACTGTTGGAGGAGCAGTTTTTATGAATGCTGGTGCTTATAAAAGCGATATGGGATATGTTGTAAAAAGCATTAGAGTTATCACGCCAAATTTAGAAATTATCACAATGTCTAATCGAGAACTTGATTTTCATTACCGAAGTTCTTTTTTGCAAAAAAATCCAGGATATATTTGTTTAGAAGCTACATTTCAATTGAAAAAGGGAAATAAGAATGAAATGTTAGAGCTTGTTAAAGAAAGAAAAGAAAGAAGAATGGCAACTCAGCCATTGGATTATCCTTCAGCAGGTTCAGTATTTAGAAATCCAGAAAATTTATTTGCTGGTAAAATTATAGAAGATTTAGGTTATAAAGGATTATCTAAAGGTGGTGCTAAAATAAGCGAAAAACATGCTAATTTTATAATTAACTATAATAATGCTACTAGTAAAGATATAAAGGATTTAATTGATTTCATAAAAACTGAAGTTAAAGAAAAATGTAATATAGATTTAAAAGTAGAACAAGAATTTGTTAATTGGGAGTAATTATATGGCAAAAAAAATTGTTAAAAGAAGAAAACTAAAACTAATTTCTATTTTTTTGTTTATATTAATTGCAATTGTTCTTTACTTTTTAATTAAATTTTCTTTAGAATTTAAAATTCAAAATATATATGTTCATAATACTAAATATTTAAATGATGAATATATAATTGAATTGGCAGGTATTGAAGAATATCCAAGTTTTATTTTAAGCTTTTCTAATAAATTAGAAAGTAATTTATTGCAAAGTCCGTATATTAAAAATGCTACTGTAAAAAAAGCTTTTTTAGGAATTATTAATATTTATATTGAAGAAAGTGAAGTTCTTTTTTATAAAGAATATGATAAAAAATATGTATTAGATAATTTTATTGAAGTTGATAATTTACTTTATGATTTTTCTAGTGTTAGAGTTATAAATTACATTCCAGATACTATATATTCAACGTTTCTTTCTAAGTTTGCTAATATTGATTTGGAAGTTAGAGAAAAAATATCTCAAATAAAATATGATCCTAGTGAATATGATGATAGTCGTTTTCTTTTATATATGATAGATGGAAATTATGTATACATAACAATAACTAAAATGGATTCACTTAATTATTATAATGAAATATATTCAACATTGGAAGGTAAAAAAGGAGTTTTATATTTAGATTCAGGTAATCATTTTCAATCATTTTAAAACCCATTATTTAAATGGGCTTTTTTAATAATAATAGTTTGATGAGTTATAGATTGGATAGGGATAATAATAAGGAACTTGATATGGATAATAGTAAATATTTTTATTATTGTTCCATAAATTTCCTACTAATCCTCCTAAAACAAATGGAAAAACGAATCCACCACCCCAAAATCTATTATCTCCTCTTGTATTATAAGAATATATTCCATTGTTATAATTATTGTACATTATAACCTCCTCGTAATAATTTATGCAATAGCTTTTTTTTGTTATGTACTTTTTAATCTAAAAAAGTTAATACTTGGATGATTAAAAAGACGCATATTGTATTTTGTATTACCAATTCCTCCAGATATGAAAAGTTCTGTTTTATTTATTTTATAATAGCTTTCAATATATTTCTTAGAACCTATTCTTTTCATTAGTGGACCAATGAAAGGAAGGTTTACTTGTCCATTATGCGAATGTCCTGCTAGTATTATGTCAGGTGAAAAATATTCGATAATTTTATCAGTGTTATCTGGTTTATGCGTAATAGCAATAGTAAATAAATTGCTATCAATATTTAGTTTTGAATATTCTTGATAATTGTCATCAATACTTATAAGTTGAATGTTAGAATTTTTGTTGTATATATTTTTTACTGTATTAGTCAATATTTCAAAATTACTATTGGAAAATATTTCTGTAAATTCATCTTCATCTTCTTCACCAGAAAGTGCATATTTTCCTAAAGTAGAATTAATTTTATTAAATTCTTTAATTAAAAATTCTTTTTCTGTTAAATTTATTTCATAATTGATATCTATTAAGTCTCCGGTAAAAATTACTATATCAGGATTAGTATTATTTATCATATTTATTAATTTTGTTATTTTGCTTTTACTAGTATATTGATTATAGTGAATATCAGAAAATTGAATGATTTTAATACCATTAAAGTTTTCACCAATTTTTGTACTATATATTGGATATTCTCTAACAATAATTCCTATATTTCCAATATATCTTAAAAAAATATATGATATTGAAAATATGATAAAAAGTGGAATAAATATTAATGATAATATTTTTAATATTTTTTTATTTCTTTTTCTTCTTTCTTCTGTTTCTATTTGGTTAGAAATGTCTTTATTTATTTCAGTTCTTTTTATCATAATATTATCATACCAGTTCCTATGATAGATAAAATTGTTAATATTCCATTATGAAGCATGTGAACAAACATGCTAGAAAAAATATTGTCAGTTTTATAGTATAGACAAGCAAAAGCAATACCTAAAGCACTATAAGGAATTATGTATAGATAGTCATAAAGTGTTGTTACGGAACTTATTACATGAAGTGAGCCAAAAACAATACCAGACATTAAAATAAACAAAGTTTTTTCTTTAAAATTTTCTTTAAAAGCTTTTCTAAATATAATTTCTTCTGTAAAAGGTGCTAATACAGTAGTTAGTATAAATGCAATAAAAGGTACCTGTGTAATTATATTTTGAACTCCTGCTTCATTATTAGCAATTTTTGATGGGGTAAAGAACCCTATTAGGATATTTGATAGCGCCATTGCAATTAATCCTAGTATCCAGTATTTTATTGATAAATCAGCAATGTCCCAAAATTTATTTTTAAATTCTTTAAATTCTTTAATCAGTGATTTTCGATACATAAAAAATAAGCACAATGCCATAACAGAATTAGAAAATAATTGTAATGCATATAGTGTAGTAGTGCTAGCAGTATATATGTTTATGTTAAATAACATTGCTGGTATTAGTTGTATATATGATGAACAAAAAAATAGTAATAGTACTGCAATTAACTTTATTATATTTAAATATTCTTTAAAAATTTTCATATGTTATATCCTCCATTATTATAATTTTATTTTAATAGTTTAATAAATTTGTGTCAACTTATTTCACATTATTGTATGATTAGTTAAAAAAATAATGTATAATTAATTAGAGAAGGGAAGTTATATTATGAAATATTATTGTTTAGGAATAAAAGGTGCAGGAATGAGTACTTTAGCAAATATTTTATATGATTTGGGTAATGAAGTTATCGGTTATGATGATGTTAGAGATTATAAATTTACTGAAGAAGGATTAAAAAAACGTGGTATAAAAATTTTTTATGATGATAGTTGTGATTTAGATAAAGATACTATTGTTACATATTCTGTTGCTTTGGATATTAATCATAAAGAGTTACAAAGAGTAAGAAATTTGGGACTTAAAATAATGAAATATAATGATATTTTAGGGGAAATAACTTCACAATTTGAGACAATTTGTGTATCTGGTACTCATGGAAAAACAACTACTAGTTCTTTAATAACACATATTTTAGATAATGTTTATAAGGTTAATTATTTTATTGGTGATGGAACAGGATATGCTGATAGAAATAATAAGATTTTAGTTATTGAATCTGATGAATTTAATAGACATTTTTTAACATATCATCCTAGCTATACTGTTATTACTAATATTGAGCTTGAGCATACAGAGATATATAAAGATATTGATGATATTAAATCGACCTTTAAACAATTTGCAGATAAGACTAAGAATGTTATTGTTGCTTGTGGTGATAATCAACATATAAGAGATATTAATTTTGATAAAAAAGTTTTATATTATGGTTTTGATGAAGAAAATGATATATATGCTAAAAATGTTATTTTAGAAGAAAATGGTTCTTCTTTTGATGTATATATTAAAAAAGAATTTTTTGGACATTTTAATCTTCCTTTATATGGAAAACATATGATTTTAAATTGCTTGGCTGCAATTGGAATTTGTAAAATGAAAAATGTCGATGCAATAACAATGGCAAATCTTTTGAAAAATTTTAAAAATGCAAAAAGAAGATTTGCTATTGAAAATGTAAATGATACTATAATAATTGATGATTATGCACATCATCCAACAGAAATAAAAGTTACTTTAGAAGCTGCTAGACAAAAATATCCTAATAGAGAGTTAGTGGCAGTTTTTAAGCCTAATACATATTCTAGGACAGCCAAGTTTTATAAAGAATTTGCTGATTCGTTAAATATTGCTGATAAAGCATATATTACTGAAATAGATTGTAATCGAGAAAGAAAAGAAGATTACGATAATGTTAGTTCCAAAGTTATATTGGATTTATTAAAAAATGGAGAAATGATTAGTGATAGTTCTGTTATGAAATTATTACAGCATAAAAAATCTGTTATTTGCTTTATGAGTTGTGCTTCTATTTCTCATATGAAAGATTCTTATAAAGAATTACTTTTAAATGAAAAATAATAGCTTATTTTGTTTAAATGTTATATACTATAACATATAATAATGATTTGGAGGTGTGATATGGATTTTGGAATAAATAGTTCTCTTGATTTGTATAAGAGATTGACACCTGCTATGAATTGTAAAATAAGAGAGTTGAAAAAATATAAGATAAACTATGTTAAAAATGAAGATATTTGGAATTATCTTATGGCTAATAAATGGAAGGATGAAAAGGGAATTTCTTTAGCTGAGATGGTCGATGATATTTTGAATTTAGATAATAATAAATTGGATTTTTATGTTAAAGAGAAGATTAATAAGTCTAGAGATGTAGAATTAGAAGAGGTTGAAACATTGTAAGAGGTGTGTTTTATGACAAAGAATTATAGTAATTATACAGTCGATGATCTAATTAAAAAGGCTAGTAATTATATAGAAGATAATTCTGAATTAGAAAAAATTAGAAGAGCCTATAAATTTGCAGAAGAAAAACATTCTGGCCAATATAGAGTAAGTGGTGAGCCATATATCTATCATCCTCTTTGTACTGCTATGATACTTACTACTGTTACTGCTGATTGTGATACTTTGTGTGCAGGTCTTATGCATGATGTTATTGAAGATTGTAATGTTAGTAAAAGTGAAATTGAAGAATTATTTGGTAAAGAAGTTGCAAAATTAGTTGATGGAGTGTCTAAAATTAGCAAAATGCATTTTTCTACAGAAAATGAAGCTTTAGTTGAATACTATAAAAAAATAATTGTTGGTATGAGTGAAGATGTTAGAGTTATAATTATTAAACTTGCTGATAGACTTCATAATATGAGAACATTATGGGCATTACCTGTCGATAGACAAAAAGTAAAAGCTAAAGAGGTTTTAGAAATTTTAGCTCCAATTGCTCATCATTTAGGAATTCATAAAATAAAAAGTGAACTAGAAGATTTATCATTGCGTTATTTAAAACCAGAAGTTTTTTATGATATTGCCGAAAAACTTAATGTTACAAAATTAGAGCGCGATAATGCTGTGTCTGATATGATAAATACTGTAAGTGATATGCTTGCAGAGCATAATATTAAGTTTGAAATAAAAGGAAGAAGTAAAAGTATATATAGTATTTATAAAAAAATGGAAAGTGGTAAAAGGTTTAATGAATTATATGATCTTTTAGCTATTAGAATTTTAGTTGATACAGAACCAGAGTGTTATATGGTTTTGGGTATTATTCATTCAAAGTTTAGACCGATACCTAAACGTTTTAAAGATTATATTGCTATGCCTAAAGTAAATGGGTATCAGTCATTACATACTACAATTTTTGGGATTGAAGGATTTTTGTTTGAAGTACAAATTAGGACACATGCAATGGATGAAGTTGCTGAAAATGGAGTTGCAGCTCATTGGGCATATAAAGAAAAAAAGAATTTAAATGGGCAAGTACAAAGCTCTACTGAAGCAAAACTACAGTTTTTCAAATCAATTATGGAATTAGATGAAGAAAAAATGAGTAGTGAAGAATTTGTTAATAGTGTAAAAAATGAAGTTCTTAATAATAATATTTATGTTTTTACTCCTAAAGGTGATGTTTTTGAATTGCCAAAAGGAGCAACACCAATAGATTTTGCTTATAAAATTCATACGGCTGTTGGTGACACAATGGTCGGTGCTATAGTAAATAATAATATTGTGTCGTTGGATTATGAACTGAAAGACAATGATATTGTAAAAATCATAACAAATAGAAATTCTAAGCCATCTAAAGAGTGGCTGTCTCTTGCTAAAACGACACAAGCAAAAAGCAAAATAAAAAATTATTTTACAAAGAGTGAGAAAGACATATATATTGAAAGAGGAAAAGATGCTTTAGAAAAGGAATTGCGAAAGAAGAAAATAGCATTTAATGAATTTTTTGATGAAGAAAATACTAAAGTTATTTTTAAAGAGACTAAAGTTAATGATTTAGATGATTTGTATTTAAATATCGGCAATAATAAATTTAGCCCAAGTTATATAATTAATATTATATATAAGAAGGAAAGTATATCTGAGTCAAAAGTAAAATTATCTCAAAAAAATAATGACAATGATATAATAGTGGATGGAATTGATAAAATAAAAGTTAATTTAGCTAATTGCTGTAACCCACTTCCAGGTGATGAAATTGTCGGTTATATTACTAAAGGAAATGGCATAAGTGTTCATAGAATAAATTGTTTAAATTTGGAATATTTAGATAATAGAATGATAAGCGTTAAATGGAATGATAATATAAAAAATAAGTATTTGACGAGTATTATTGTTTATGCTCAAGCTTCTGATGATTTTGTGTTTGAAATAACTCAAAAAGCTAGTTCTTTTAATATTTCAATTGATAATATAAAAACATTAAGAAATGCTGATACTTTTATATATGAAATAGATTTGTGGGTTAGAGACGTTGAGCACTTAAACAATTTTATTCGCAATATAAATACTTTAAAATACGTCGTTGATGTTATGAGGATAATGAAATGAAAGTAGTAGTGCAAAGAGTTTTAGAGTCATCTGTTAAAGTAGAAGGAAAAATAGTAGGAAAAATTGATAATGGATATATGCTATTAGTTTCTTTTACTTATGGTGATAATATAGAAAAAATAGATTATATGATAAAAAAAATATTAAACTTGCGTATTTTTGATGATGACAATGGAATTATGAATAAATCAATTTTAGATGTTCAAGGTAGTGTATTATCAATTTCACAATTCACTTTGTATGCTGATACTTCTAAAGGAAATAGACCTAGTTACATTAAAGCTTTAAAAAGTGAAGATGCCAAAACTTTATATGATAATTTTAATAATCGATTATCAAAATTTATTAAGGTAGAAACAGGTGTTTTTGGTGGTGATATGAAAGTATCATTAGTTAATGATGGACCTGTTACTATAATAATTGAAAAATAGGAGGATTTATGTTTAAAGATAAGTTAAATTTTAAACTTTTAAATGTATTAATTTTCGCTGCTCTTATCTATTTGGCTTTAAATACAATGAATTATTGGGGAGGGGTTATTTCAACAATTTTTTCAATAATATTGCCGTTTTTAATTGCATTTGGTATTGCATATTCTCTTTATCCTATAGTTAGGAAATTAAAAAAGAAAGGACTTAGTAATAGACTTTCTGTTACAATTGTTTCTGTAAGCGTTATTTTTATAATTATAGGTTTAATTGCAATTACAGTTCCTTTAGTATATGATCAATTGATATTACTTTCTAAAACAGTAGGGGAAGTTATAACAGATTTTTCATCGAAATTTGAAATTAATTTAGGAGATTTCCAAACTACTATAAATGAAGTTTTAGATGATTTGATTAAATCAGTTGGAAAATATGTTTCTGATGGTACATTTGACTTTGTTGGTAAATCTGTAGGTTTTGTTACAAATGCTATAATTATATTAATTGTCTCAATTTATTTCCTTGCCGATATGGAAAAGATTAGAAATGAAGTAAAAAATCTTTTAACTCGCAATAAGAAAAAAAGAAAAACTTACAATTATGTTAGAGTATTAGATAGAGAATTAGGTCAGTATTTAAATGGTTTAGCAATTTTTATTGGAATTCAATTTGTAGAATATTCTTTATTATTTAGGATTATTGGGCATCCAAACTGGTTACTTTTAGGAATTTTAGC
This sequence comes from uncultured Bacilli bacterium, assembly GCA_944372425.1. Taxonomy (GTDB): domain Bacteria; phylum Bacillota_I; class Bacilli_A; order RF39; family UBA660; genus RUG13868. The sequence continues at coordinate 6,373 of CALVZC010000013.1, read as the reverse complement.
TTCTCTTACTACAGTAATACCATATTTTGGAGGACTTATTACAAATATTATTGCCGTTATCTTGTCTTCAGTTGTTTCTACTCAATTATTTATTGCAACGTTGGTAGTATGCTTTATTTTCCCTAATATTGATGGATATATTATTTCCCCAAAAGTATATGGTAAAACTAATAATATAGATCCACTTTGGACTATTTTTGCGGTAATTGCTGGTGGCGCATTGTTTGGAATAGTTGGAATTATGATATCACTTCCAGTGTACATTGCCCTTAATTGTACATTTCAGTTTTATAAAGAAGATATTTATGATAAAATTGAAGATATTAAAGAAGAAAGACATACTTAAAGAGAATTGTTACAATTCTTTTTTTATGTTAATGTATATAAATATTTTTAATTAGTCAGTTTATAATTTTATAATTTTATAAAAGTGTAATTATTTTAGGCTTTTTTTTGTGAATAAAAGCAATATAAACATAAAACAATACGAAAGGAGAAAATAGAGTGAATAAAGAATTTAAATATAATGGTAATGAAGAAGATTACGTTACTAATGATGATTGCCTTTGTCGTGTAATAAGATGTATTAATAATAATTGTACAGGACCAACAGGATCACAAGGACCAACAGGACCACAAGGTGAAATAAATTTATTAGACAGTTACGCAATGGTACATGATGAAACAAATTCGACAGTATCTAGCAATAGTCCAATTTTATTACAAACAACTAATATTTCAAATAAAATAACTTATAATCCAGCAACTGGTGATTTTTTAATTCCAGAAAAAGGAATATATATGGTTCATTGGTGGTTTAATGTTAAAAACAAAAATAAAAACTATGACGATTGTGATTCAAAAGCCTTAGGGATAGAATTCCATCAATTTTGGCCAACAGATATTTTAATTGCACATTCATCAACTCATAATAAGTTAAATTCTTGTGGAACAGGTTCAGTAAATGGAAATGCCATTTTTGAAGGATTACCAGGTGCTAGTTATAGATTTGTTAATACTTCTGGATTTGATATTGCGTTAGTTCCAAATGATTTGTATTCGGCATGTGTATCAATAACAAGAATTTCCTAATAAGATGTTTGTAATTTTAGTTAATTTATAGTATAAAAAACTATTAACAGATGAAAATTTGTTAATAGTTTTTTTGCAATTATTTTTAAAATAAGTGTTAATTAAATAATGATTCTTTTTAAATATACTTTTATAAGAATTATAAATTATTAGGAAATTTATTTTCAATGAATTTAAAATAAAGGTAATAATTTAGTAGTTAACTCTTCATTGTTAAATTTTATTATTGAGTTTTCTTTTTCATAATTATCCATAAAACTATCACCAAATTTATTATACTATATTTTTTTAAAAAATTTAATTAATTTATAGGATTATTATAGTTTACATTTTATTTTTATTGTTTTTAATTTTCTTGGCTACATTTTTTAATTCTTGTTTATTATTTAATTCAATTTTTACTTCATCATCCAAAATAAATTTTAAAAAATCTAATTTTTTTTCTAATATAGACTTTGTCATTGCTTTAATAAATGCAACTAAAAATATATTACAATGTATTTTTAGTCAAAAAGATGATGACATAGTAAGAGCAAGTGCACTACAACCAATTAAAAACTCTTGAATCTAATATTTTTTTCTTCTTCTATTTCTTCTTCTCTTTCTCCCTCTTCTTCTTTTTTTAAATCCTGTATTTCAAATTTTTTTCTCTTTTGTTTTTATTATTCATAGTACCTCCAAATTTATTTTTTATTTTAAGTTGTTTAATATGCTAATTCACTAAATACTTTTTTGTCAAATAAATGTTGAGTTTTATCTAACTTTTCTAATTGTTCTGTTGATATTAAAAAATAATCATAATATAAGGCATCTTCACCATTATCTAAAATAGGATCATCCCAAGTCAAATCTAAATGATACCAACTTCCTTCAATATATACAGCATTCCAAACATGATTTTCGCTAACAACTTTAAAATTAGGTATTTTGTAATAATTTAAAAATAGTGCCATTGCATCAGCATATCCACTACAAATTCCATAGCCTTCAAATAGTACTCCATATGCTGTGTTGGAAGCATATTTTATAATATTGTTATCAGTTCTATCTTTATCGTATTTTGCATTGTTTATAATGTAATCATGTATTATTTTTATTATTTTTTTAGGATCTTGTTCATCTTTTACTTCGCTTGTAACAATTTCATTTACTTTTTTATTCAATTCATTTATTTCAACGTCAGTATATGTTTTTATTATTTTTAATTTTACTCTTCCTAGTGAATCATAGGCAGTTTCTATTGTATCAAAACTATTAAATGGATGGACAAAACCATTGATATTTGAAAGTTCTTCTTGTTCGTTTGCTAAATCAATCACGTCTTTAATACATGTTTCATATTCTTTAGGACAATAAAATTCAAAACTACTGACACCACTATTGATAATTGTAAAATATAGGTTCAATAAATCATTTTTATCTTTCAAAGTAAAATTATTTACATTTTTAATATAATTGTAATTATATGTTAAATAATAAGGATTTTTATATGATAAATTTATTTCTGTTTTTTTAATTACATTTTCAATTATTATATTTACAATTTCTGTTTTGTATGTGTATGTTAATATTAAAATACCAAATAATAATATTATTGTTAACATTTTTTTCATTATATCACCTATATTTATTTTATCACATAATATATAAAATTATAAAAATAAATAAAAAAAGAGGACTATTTTACTTCCTCCATATTATTTTTCATTTTTGTTAAGCGAGATTTTTCTCTAGCTCCTTTATTCTCATGCATTAAGCCACTAGATACAGCTTTATCAATGTTTTTAATTGCAATATTTAACTTTTCAGTAGCAGTTTCTTTATTACCAGTTTCTACTTCTTTTATAAATTTTTTTACAGCAGTTTTAGTTCTTGTAGTTATAACATTGTTATTTTCAGCTTTTTTTGCACTAGTTTTAACTCTTTTTTTAGCACTTTTGATATTTGGCATTTTTTCACCTCACTTTTAAACTATATATATATTAGCAAAAAAAAAAATAAAATGCAAATAAAAGTTTAATTATTTGAGAAAATATATAATAGGTGATTTTATGGGACACGAGATTAATTTAACTAATTTTACTGTTAGGTGTGATTTAATAAGTGAAACAATTGATAATAAAGAAATAAAAGATATCAATATTGAAACGAAAAAATATAAAGATATTAGAATAGAAAGATTAAATGTCAAAGAAGATAAAAGTAAAGTATTAAATAAGAAAGCTGGTATTTATACAACAATATTTTTTAATGATATTACTGATTATGAAAATAGAAACGATGTTATAACTGTTGTTGCAAAAGAATTGTATGAAATTCTAAAAAGAAAAGCTTTACTTGGGAAAAAAGTCTTAATAGTTGGGCTAGGAAATGAGCTTTCTACTCCTGATTCACTTGGACCTAAAACAGTAAAAAATATTATTGTTACAAGACATTTATTTAATATGGAAGAAATTGAAGTAGAAGAAGGGTATAGTAATGTTTCAGCGTTTTCACCTGGTGTTTATGCTGCTACGGGAATTGAAAGTTTTGATATTATTAAAGGTATTGTAGATGTAACTAAACCTGATTATATTATAGCAATAGATGCTCTAGCATCTTCTAGTATAGAAAATGTTAACAAGATAATTCAAATAACTGATTCAGGAATTGAGCCAGGTAGTGGAATTGGCAATAATAGAAAAGAATTATCTGCCAAGCTTCTTTCTATTCCAGTAATTGTTATTGGAGTTCCAACTGTAGTCGATGCTGTTACAATAGTAAATGATACGATTTCTTTTTTAGTAAAAAAAATCAGCTACAACATAATGAATATTGATAATCCAAAATGCAAGTTAATAAATCCTAAAAATCATAATTATTTAAATATTAATTATAGTCTGGATAGCCAAGAAAGAAAAAAATATTTGGGATTATTAGGAGAACTTAAGGAACACGAAATTAAAGAATTATTGTCTGAAGTTTTAACTCCTATTGGTTATAATTTTATTGTAACTCCTAAAGAAGTGGATTTTTTAATAGACAAATTAGCAATTATTATTTCTAAATCAATAAACAATGTTCTTCATGACGCTATAAATAAAAATAATTGATAATATAAATCTTTATGTGACATTTTTTTACATACAATCATAATATACTTTTTATTATGGTGATAGTTTATGAAAAAAAATAGTTTAAAAATATTATTCGTACTTTTCGCATTGGCGATTACTTTTATTGTTACAATAAAATGGTTAGATGACATCAATATTAAATTAGATCCTGATACTTTAGATAAACTGATAGCTAGTTCTAGTAATTTAAATAGCGAAAATAAAGTTATAAATTCAATAGTGGAAGTGATAACTAATAATAATTATATTGATCCTGTAGCAATAATTTTAAAGAAGTATTCTGCTAATTACAACAGCCAAGAAAATAATAATAATGATGTACCGGTTGTTAATGAAGAAACATCTCCATTAGTATATATTTATAATACACATCAGACAGAGAAATATAATTCTTCTTTAGATATAAATATAAATTATTCTGTTTTGGATGCTAGTTATCTTCTACAAGAAAAACTGAAAAAATATAATATTTCATCGGTAGTAGAATCAGGAAGTATAAAAGATATTTTAGATACTAATAATTGGAATTATGCTAGTAGTTACAAAGTATCTAGAATGTATTTAGAAAATGCTAAAAAGAACATTCCAAGTTTAAAGTATTTTATTGATTTACATAGAGATTCGGTTAATAAAAAAATAAGTACTGTTGAAATAAATGGAAAGTCTTATGCAAGGATACTTTTTGTATTAGGATTAGAAAATATTAATTATTCAGAAAATAAAAAAGTTATGGAATTCATGGAAAATTTTTTAAATACAAATTATTATGGAATTAGTAGGGGAATATTTGAACGAGAAGGTCCAGGTGTAAATGGTGTATATAATCAGGACTTTTCTACTAATTGTGTTCTTATTGAAGTTGGTGGTGAATATAATACTACAGAAGAAGTTGCAAATACAATTGAAGTTATTGCAGAGATGATTAATGCTTATATAGGAGAATCTGTATGAACTATATGAAAGTTTTCAAATTTGGAATTGCATTTTTGTTTATTTTGTTTGCTTTTATTTATGTTGTAGGAAGCAGTGGACTATATGAATATAAATTAAATGAAAAAAAAATCCTTACGGAAGAACAGATTAAAAATTTTGAAAATGATGTTAGTAATGGAACTGCAATTGATATAACAGATTATATTATTCCTGAAAAAGATTATGATAATATTTTTACTAAAACAAATAGAAAAATTTCGCAATATATTAGCAAAGGCTTTGAAGAGTCATTTAAATATTTATTTAGGTATATAGATAATAATATTTAAAATGATTTTTCAGCCTTTTTTTTAATTTTATAAGTTGTTGTAAATAATTGTTTGCTGTGTTAAAATTAAACATAGTTAAGAATAGAGGTAGCTATTATGGATAATTATACAGTTGATGAAGTAAAAAAAATTATTCAAGCAAATTTACTTACAAAAGAAGTTTTAAATTCAATTATTGAGAGTTCCATTAGACGAATTGAAATATTTGGAGATAAAGACAGTATTGAGATATTAGAATTTCTAAAAAGTAATCAAATGACACCTTTAGAGGTAAAAAATGACATAGAAAAATTTTTAGATAATTATCATAATGATTTTTCTAGTATTTTTGATTCACATTATTACGAGGAAAGAAAATCATATTTGTTCTATATAATAATAGGAATTATGTTTATTTTATTAGGAATAATTTTATTATTTTAGAAGGAGAATGGCAATGAATAAAAGAATTAACAATGATCAAAATATTAAAAATTTAAAGAAAAGGGAAATACTTAGAATATTGATTATAATTTTCTCTCTTTTGACAATAATCTTTGCTTTAGGCAATTTGTTTTATAATGTGAACTTACTTTTTGCTTTATTTTGTTTTATTGTAACCGTTATTTTTAATAAGATAAGAGAAAAAACTGTAATTGTTAAAAAAGACAATTTGAAAGAAATAAGGCAAGAAATTAAAAAAAATAAAAAAAAATTTAAAAAAATTAATTAATTTATTATTTTGTTAATTAAAATTTATAATAAAAAATAAATAACAATAAAAATTAAATAGTATCTATCATGTAATATTCATTAATTAAACGTTAAAGTGACAGTAAAAAAGAGTAAAAAAAATAAAAAAGAAAAATATGGAAATAAAGGGAAAAATTATTATTTATATTTTTTTCTTCACAAAATTAGGAT
>CALVZC010000012.1 GCA_944372425.1 uncultured Bacilli bacterium | reverse complement strand
ATAATAAACAAAAAATTATAAATAGAAAGGGATCAATCAAATAGATTAATATTTCTATAAGATTGATTATACGAGGATAAAAATGAAAAAAAAGAATAATAATCAAAAAAAGATAGGATTTTTAAGAAAATATAAAATAATAAATGTTTTAGAATTGTTATTAGGTCTTACTTTGTTTTCAGTGGCTTTTAATTTCTTTTTACTTCCAAATGATTTAGTTTTTGGTGGCGTAAGTGGTTTATCTATTATTTTTAATCATTTATTTGGTATTGACCCATCAATATTTGTACTTATTGTTTCAATTGGACTTTTGTTTGTTAGCTTAATATTTTTAGGAAAAGAAAAAACAGCTGGTTCTGTTTTAGGTTCTTTACTTCTTCCATTATTTTTAAAAATTACAGAGTTGTTTACTGTTTATTTTTCTTTTGATACAACAGATATATTTTTAGCAGCTATTTTTGGAGGAGTATTGTCAGGAGTTGGTATAGGTCTTGTTTATAAAGCTGGTTTTACTACTGGTGGAACAGATATTATTAATCAAATTTTAAATAAATATTTGAAAATAAGCTTAGGAAAATGTATGTTGTTTTCTGATGGTTTTATTGTAGGGTGTAGTATTTTTGTTTTTGGAATTGTCAAGTTTATGTATGCTGTTGTTGTTCTTTATATTATGAGTAATCTTACTGATAGAGTTTTGTTAGGTATTAGTAAATCAAAAGCATTTTATATTGTTACAGATAAAGTTAGCGAAGTAAAAAAGTTTGTTTTACTTACAATGGGGCATGGTGTTACTGTTTTTGATGCAATAGGAGGCTTTTCTAAAGAAGATCAAAAAGTATTATTCTGTGTTGTACCAACTCGTGAATATTTTAGATTAAAAGAAGGTATTCATGAAATAGATAATGATGCTTTTTTTGTAGTAACAGATGCATATGAGGTGTTTGGTGGTGAATAAAGATAAGATTAAAAAAATATTTAATAAATTAAAAAAAGAAAAGTTCTTTTATAATTATTCTGTTCTTATTGTTACTTTATTTGTATCTGCTATTAACTATAATTTATTTTTAAGACCTTTAAAGATAGTAGCTGGTGGTACTAATGGTTTGTCAATTATTTTTGAAAATATTTTTTCTATTGATCCATCGATATTTATTTTTGTTTTTTCTTTTGTTGTTTTAATTATTGGTTATTTTACTTTAGGAATTAAAAAAACTTCTAGTGCTTTAGCAGCTACTTTTATATATCCTTTGTTTGTTAATGTTACTGAAAATTTAGATTATTTTATTATTATTGGTAGTGAACATATTATAATTTCAGCAATATTTTCAGGTATTATAACAGGGTGGGTATCAGGGTTAATTTGTAAAGTTAATTTAAGCCAAGGAGGAATAATTTTAATTGATCAAATTTTATATAAAAAGTTTAGAATTTCAATTAGTAAGTCAAATTTTATAATTAATTTTATTATTGTAATTGCTGGTGGATATTATTTTGGTATTACTAATCTTCTTTGTGCTGTTATTTTGTTGTTTATAAATAGTATAGTTATAGACAAAGTTATGTTAGGTGTATCTGATAATAAATTCTTTTATATTATGACTAATAAAGAAGAAGAAGTTAAAAATTATATTCTAAATGATTTAAAAAATGGTGTTACAATTTTTAATGTTAAGAGTGGTCGTGATGATGATGAAAAGTCAATTTTTATGGTAAGTGTTGCCAATGAGTTGTATTACAAAGTTACTAAAAAGATTAAAACAATTGATAATAAAGCATTTTTTATTGTTACTGATTCTTATGAAGTAATTGGTGGTCACAATAATTAGGTTTTTTTGTCGAAATATGTTATAATGTATTTTATAAAGTAGAGGTGATATGTTAGTGGAGTTAATTTCGTTAAAAGGGGTTAGCAAAAAATATAAAAATGGCGTTAATGCTATTTATGATTTAGATTTAAAAATTAAGAAAGGTGAATTTGTTTTTATTATTGGTGGTTCTGGTAGTGGAAAATCTACTCTTATTAAAATGCTTTATAGAGAAGAAAAGCCTACAAAGGGAGAACTTATTATAGGTGGAAAAAATGTTGCTAAATTAAGAAATAGTAAGGTTTATAAATTAAGAAGAAAACTTGGTATTGTCTTTCAAGATTATAGATTGTTACCAAAGCTTACGGTTTATGAAAATGTTGCATTTGCTTTAGAAGTTATTGGTGAGAAGGCTAGTGATATTAGGATTAAAACGTTAAAGTCTTTGGAATTAGTTGGTCTTAAGGGAAAGACTAGAAATTATCCAGATGAACTTTCTGGTGGGGAACAACAACGTGTAGCAATAGCAAGAGCAATTGTTAATAATCCGAAATTGTTGATTTGTGATGAGCCGACTGGTAATTTGGATCCACTTATGAGTGAAGAAATTGTTAATGTTTTAGATGATATTAACAAGACTATGGGGACAACAGTTATAATGGCTACACATGATCGAGACATCGTAAATAAATTTAAAAAGAGAGTTATTGCTATTAAAGACGGAAGAATAGTAAAAGATTATGCAGAAGGGAAGTACGATAATGAAGCTATTTAGAATGTTTAAGTGTGGTGTAAGAGATGCTTTTAAAAGTGTATATCGAAATTTTTCATTATCGATTGCTTCTATTTCGTGTATTAGTATTACACTTTTAGTTGTTGCAGTTGCTTTAGTTTTATCCTTTAATGTAAAGAACTTTTCAAAAGAAATTGAAAGTGATGTAGCTATGGTTGTATTTCTTAATTTAGGAGTTACTAATGAAGAGATAACGGAGTTTGAATCTACAATATCAAATATGGAAAATATTTTACCGAATTGGGAAGCCCAAACTCCTACTGAAAGAAAAGAAATGCTATTAGCGGAAGATGATTTTTGGAATTCAGTTGGATCCTTAATTGACAATGAAGAAGAAATCTTTCATTATACTTATAAAATAAAAGTTAAAGATATTAATTTAATTAATGAAACAGCAACAGAACTTGAGAATCTTCCTGTTGTTCAAGTTGTTAATTATGGAGAAGGTATTGTCGAACAAATGGTTAGTGTGTTTGACTTAGTCAATAAAATAGCATTTTTAGTTGTTATAATTTTAGTTATTGTAACAGTTTTCTTAATTGTTAATACAATAAAGTTAACTATTTTTTCACGAAGAAGAGAAATTTCTATTATGCGTGTTGTTGGTGCTAGTAATTGGACTATAAAAAATCCATTTATTATTGAAGGTTTTGTAATTGGACTTTTAGGATCTATTGTACCAATAATTTTAACTGTTTATGGTTATACAAGTTTTTATAATAGTTTGGATGATGGTCATTTATTTTCTTCATTGATTGAGCTTTTACCACCACAACCTTTTGTATTCTTTGTTTCACTTGCAATTGTTGTAATAGGGGTAGTTGTTGGTATGTTTGGTAGTGGCCGTGCAGTAAGGAAGTATTTAAAAGTATGAAGAAGAAAGTATTTGGTTTAACATTAATTTTTGCTATTATTTCATCATGGTTTGCACCATTGCAAGGACACGCAATTACATTAGGTGAATATGAGCAAAAATTAGCTGAGTATAAGAAAGAAGCTCAAGAAAATAAAGATTCATTAAATTTGACCCAACAGCAAATTAATTCTGCTAATAATCAAATTAAACAACTAGAAGCTGAAAGAAGTCAATTAATTGAAGAAGTAAAAAAATTAAATGCTGAGATAGAAGATTATAATAATAAAATAAAAGATAAATTAGAAGAGTCAAAACAAATTATTGAGTATTTACAATTGTCTAGTGGCGAAAATGTTTATTTAGAATATGTTTTTAAAGCTGAATCTACTTCAGATTTAATTTATAGATCTGCAGTTGTTAAAGAACTTGTAGACTATAATAATAGAGCAATTGATGAGATGAAACAGATTATTGAAGATAACAAAGATAGGCAAGTAGAAATAGAAAAGAGAAAAGTTGCTATTTCTAATAATGAAAAATTACTTACAGAGAAATTAGTAAGTTTAGGTGAAGAAAAAAATGTTCTTGATTTAGCTGGAATAAAAGTTGAAGAGCAAATAAAAACTTATGAAGACATGGTTGCTCAATATAAAAAGTTAGGTTGTAAAAGTAGTGATGTTATTGGAGTTGATTGTGCAGTTAATGGCGATGCAGGAATATTTAGAAGGCCTACTAAGACTGGTTATATAACTCAAGAAGCTTATGTAAGTTATGATTGGAAAGGAAATGTTTCTTATATTCATAGGGCTGTGGATATCGGTAGTAGAAATAGTAGCCGTGAAAAAATATATCCTGTTGCTAACGGTAGAATAGTGTTTAAAGGATATGATAGTAATGGTGCTTTAATTGTCGCAATAGAACATTATGTTGCATCGCAAAATACTTGGTATACTTCTATGTATGCACATTTGAGCTCTTTTGCTCCTAACATTAGTTTAGGTGATTATGTTACAAGTGATCAATATATTGGTTATATGGGTGATAGTGGATATTCGTTTGGAGTTCATCTTCATTTAGAGATTTTTCCATGTCGAATGATTTTAGGTGATCCTAATTGTTCTAGTCTTGGTAATTTTATTGAATATGGTAAGAAATTAATGCGAAATGGTTATGAAGGTCCTAGAAAATTAATTTATTTTCCAAATGGCTTATATAATTCTTGGAATTCTCGTTAAGAATATGTTGTAAACATTTATTAATATTTTGTAAATAGAGAGTATGTTTTATTGACTCTCTTTTTATTTTGTTTTATATTTAAAATAAGGAGGAGTAGTTTACTATATATATATAATAGTAAAATGAAGTTTAAATTTTTTATGGTAAAGACAAAAGTTGGTTATAGTGAAAATGCTAGTTCTTTTAGTTCTGGTGTTGAAACTGCTACAATGGCAAATGGTAAGGATGCAAAAGTCGGTTTGCTATTTACATCTGTTGTTCTTGATCAAAATGAGCTTTTAAAAGGTGTTAGTAGTGTAATGAGTGCACCTGTTATTGGGTGTACATCTAGTGCTGCAATTTGTACTCAAGATGGTTATTTAAACAAAGAAACTGGATATTCTGGGATGATGAGTTTTTCTGGTGATTTGGAAGTTGTTGTTGCAGGTAGTGAAAAGACTGCAAATGAAACAGCAAGAGAAATAGGTAGAAGAATTGCTAAAGAAGCAATGTCACAGGTAAAAGGGAAAGATGTAGAACCAGATTATTTCTTTATGACAGCAAGTCCTGCTGAAGAAGAAGAATATATGAAAGGTATTCAAGATGTTATTGGAGAAGTTCCAGTTTTTGGTGGAAGTGCTGCTGATAATACTGTAGAAGGTAAATGGAGTATTATTTGCAAAGATAAAGTTTTTGCAGATGGATGCGCTATTGCAATATTCTTTGCAGATAATGAAATGAAGAATATTTATACTGGGGGATATAAAGAGACTAATAATGTTGGTATTATTACAAAGCTTTCTTCTATTAGAACTTTAGCAGAAATAGATGGTGTACCTGCTGTTAAAAAGTATGCTGAATGGACTGGAAAAAGTATTGATTCTCTTATGGGATCTAATTTGTTAGCAGAAACAATTTTTGCTCCATTAGGTGTTAAAGATCCAATTGGTAATGTTATTGCAGTAAGACATCCTATGTTTGCTAATCCAGATTTATCAATGAATATTGGAGCTAATTTAGCATTAAATACTGCTGTAATTCAATTAGAAGGAAGTCCTGAATCAGTTATTGAAGCAAATCCAGAGACAATTCGTTTGCTTAATAAAAAAATGAATGGAGAGATACAATCTTATTTCTTAGTTCATTGTGGTGGAAGAAGATTAGGATTACAATTAGCTAATTCTGAGTCTAAAATCTATCCTGAAGTTATTAAAGCTACAGGTGGTAAAGAATTTTTAATGGTATTTACATTTGGAGAATATGGTTCAAATGAGCATAGTGCTAATACAGTTGGTGGATTATCTTTATCATTTACAGGATTTGGTGAGTAATTATGGCAAAAAATTTAATTGGTAATCAATGGTTGGATGCTTTTGATGGGAATGTTATAAAAATAATTAATCCTGCTACTGCTGAATTAATTGATACTGTTCCAGAAAGTACAAAAGAAGATTGTGATAAAGCGGTTATTGAAGCTTATAAGGCTCAAAAATTATGGGCTCAAAAACCACTTCACGAACGTGCTTCTATACTTATGAAGTTTGTTAGTTTAGTTGAAAAGAATAAAGATGAGTTAGCTAGTTTATTATCACGTGAAACAGGTAAACCTATTAAAGAGGCATATGGTGAAATTGCTAATGTTAGTATTGGTGTTCCTGCATTTTGTGAAATGGCTAAACATGAATATGGTAATTTGATTCCTAATGGACAAGAAAAGGGAAATGAGTATACACTTCAATATACTATTCAACAACCTTTAGGAGTAGTTGTTGCAGTTATTCCATTTAACTTTCCTAGCGATTTGTTTTGTCAAAAAGTTCCTAGTGCATTGTTAATGGGAAATTCTGTAATTTTAAAACCATCTCCTCATAATCCTTTAACTTTAATTCGTTATGTAGAATTATTATTAGAAGCAGGGGTTATTCCAGGTGCTATAAATGTTATAAATGGTACTGGAGGACTAGCAGCACAAGCTTTAGCAGCTAATCCAAAAGTTAGTTTAGTTAGCCTTACGGGTGCAACTTCCTCAGGTAAAGAAACAATGAAAACTTGTAGTGATAATTTAACACATGTTATGTTAGAACTTGGTGGAAATGATGCATTTATATTAGATAAAGATGGTGATGTTGATTTAGCTGTAGAAGAAACAATTTGGGGTAGATTTTATAATACAGGGCAAGTTTGCTGTGCTAGCAAAAGGTTTTTAATTCATAAAGATGTATTAAATGAATATATTGAAAAATTAAAAATTAGAATTTCTAAAATTAAGTTAGGTATGCCTAGTGATCCAACAGTAGAACTTGGTTGCTTAGTAAGTGAGGCTGCTGCTATAAATGTTGAAAAACAAGTTAATGATACGGTTATGCTTGGTGCTAAAATTGAGTTGGGTGGAAAACGTAATGGAGCTTTTTATAGCCCAACTATATTGACTAATGTTACACGTGATATGCCTGTTGCAAAAGATATGGAAATTTTTGGACCAGTAGTTTCAATTATTAGTTTTGATGATATTAATGAAGCAATTGATATTGCAAATCAATCATCATTTGGATTATGTGGTTGTATAATTTCTCGTGATATGAATAACGCAATGAAAATAGCTTCAAAATTAGAATGCGGTGGAGTTATTATTAACGGTGCATCATTCTTTAGATCATTTGAAATGCCTTTCGGTGGATGGAAATATAGTGGAATTGGTAACGAAGGTGTTATGTCCACATTAAAAGAAATGTCACATACTAAGACAGTAATATTAAAGAATGTTTTAAAATAGTTATAAAAAAAGAACTATGTAAGCATGGTTCTTTTTATTTTGTAATAATTTTATTATAAAAATTATTAGTTGTTTTAAAATTAAAATCAATTATTATTTATATTCATCAATATAGAAAAATCCATATTCATCGATTGGGGTTATGCACCAATTATCAACAACCCAACATCTACCATATTCAATATCGTTATTTAATAATGCTTTATAAAATTTAATGTTATTTATTTCCATTGTATATTTGTCACGAATTGAATTCATTAAAGATATTTGAATAGCAATTTCGTTTAGCAAACTATCGCTTGCATTATAGATAATTCCTGAGAGAGATTCTAATTCATTATTTTCTGTATTATATGTTGTTGTAAAATATATTGACTTTTCATTTTCTTTTAAGTCAGTTTTTATTTCTATTTTGTTATTTTCATAGTTTATTTTATTAATGTATGGATAGTTGAAATTATCAAACATTGTGGAAAATCCTACAAAATTTAAAGTGTGTGTATTGTATATTTCTTCAAAATAGTATTTAAATGTTTCTTGTGATATTTCTCCTTCTTTTAATTTTGGAATACTAAATTCTTTAAATTCTACATTTTCAATTTCAAAAGAATAAGTATCATCAATATTATAAATTAAACATTCAATATTTTTTGTTTCATTAGGTTTTATTGTTGCATAACATGTATTACTTTCAATTAATGTTCCACTTTTTAACTCGAAAAAGATTTCTATGTTATATGCTTTATCAGTTAAATTTTTAATTTTTCCAACAATATGATCATAATCATCATTAAACTTTAAAGATGATATTTGGAAATTTTTTTCCCATTTATTTTCGTTGCATCCACATAAAAACAAACATATGATAATCAAAAAAGATAATTTTTTTTTCATATTATTCCTCCAACATTATTTAACTATATGTTATCATAATAAATTAGTTTTGTATATAACTGTATTGAAAGTTAGTCAATATTTCTATAATATTTTATATCATTCTTTTTTTATGATAAAATTATATTGGAGGTAGTTATGATTTTTATACCGAAAGTATGTGGCACTTGTGCTGGAGCTACTAGAGCACTTAATCTTGTTTATTCTTTAAAAAATAATGAAAAGAATGTTGTTGTTTATAAACAAATTTTGCATAATGAAGAAGTTATTACTGATTTAGAAAGAAATAATATTAAATGTGTTGATTCACTGGAAACATTAAATAAAGAAAATCTTGTTGTTATTCGTGCTCATGGAGAGTCTAAAAGTACATATGATTATTTAAAATCAAAGAATATTGAATTTTGTGATGCAACTTGTCCTAACGTAATAAAAATACATAAAATTATTAATGAAAAATATAATAATGGTTATACAATTGTAATTATTGGTAAAAAAAATCATCCTGAAGTTATAGGTAGTAATGGTTGGTGTGAAAATAAAGCTTTTATTATTGAAAATGATGAAGATGTTGAAAAATTAATAATAGAAAATGATAAAATATTAATAATTGCTCAAACTACAATAAGTGAAAAATTATTTAATACATTATCTAAAAAGATAAAAAAGAAGTTTTCAAAATGTGAAGTTGAATGTTTAAACACTGTTTGCTTAGCTCAAAAAAATATTCAGAAAAGTAGTGTTAAAATGGCAAAAAAAGCAAAATATACATTTGTTGTTGGTGGAGTAAATAGTTCAAATACTAAAGAATTATTTAATTTATGCAAAGAGGTATCTAATTCTTATCTTTTTTCTAATATTAATGAGTTTATTTCTTTTATTAAAAAGTTACCTTGTAATTTAAATGATAGTTTTTGTATAACAGGAGGGGCTTCTACTCCGTTAAGTGAAATAGAAAAATATAAAGATTTTTTAGAATTTTATTTAGATTATTCTGGTTTTATAAGAACATTTGATAAGAAACTTTTAGATATTAATTCAACTTTTTCTAATATTAATGATAATAAAATAGTAACTGATGCCATAAAGAAATTTCAGAATATTAATTGTGGTGGCAAATATTTAAGAGGGTATCTTATTAATTTAGGGTATACGAGTTTTGGTAATAAAAAATGTTATTCGGATTCACTTTCTTTAGCTTATGAGACTTTTCAAACAGCAATTTTAGTCCATGATGATATTATTGACAAATCATTTACAAGACGTGGTAAAAGTACTATACAGGAAGTTTATAAAAAAGAATTTTCATTATTAAATAATAATGCTTATGACACTTCTAATTCACTTGCATTATGTATTGGTGATTTAGGATTTTATTTGGCTAATCAAATTATTGTTAAAGCATATAATAATGATAAAAATTTAGCAAATGTTTTAGAGTACTTTAATAATATTGTTATAAATACTATTAAGGGAGAAATTATTGATGTTTATTTACCTTTTAAAGAACAATTTTTAGATATTAAAGGAGTTAAATTAGAGGATATTTTAGAAATATTTAAGTTAAAAACATCATGGTATACAATAGTTGGACCTTTTTGTTTAGGATTGACTCTAGCTGGCGTAAAAAAAGACGATATATCTAAATATGAAAAGATGTTATTGCCTTTGGGAATAGCTTTTCAAATTAAAGATGATTTATTAGGAATCTTCTCTGATACTTCTAGTATTGGTAAAGATTGTTCAGATATTTCAGAATATAAACAAACTTTATTATATTATTATGCTATTAATAAGAGTAAGTGTGGTGATGAATTACTAAATTATTATGGTAAAAAAGATTTAAGTAGTGATGATATTATTAGAGTTAGAGAAATTTTCGAAATATCAGGTGCTAAAAAGCATGCTTACGATATTATGCAAAAATATTTTGATAAAAGTAAAAATGAACTTGATAAATTAGATTTACCTTCAAAATTAAAAAGTCTTATTTTAGGATTTATTACTTATTTAGAATATCGGGATAAGTAATTGAAATATTATATATTATTGTTTGACAAACATTTGTATGAGTGATATATTTTTTATGATGTTTTATTATTGGTGGTGATGTTATGAAAGAAGAAAGATTATTTAAAAAACTTTATTTAATGTTAACGAAAAGACAAAAAATTAATTTTATTATAATTATTTTTATAATGGTAATCTGTGCATTACTTAGTCAATTGTTACCTTTAGCAATAGGAACTTTAACAGATGATGTTTTATCTCAAGAATCGTTATCTTTTACTTCTGTCCTACCTTTTTTAGGATTTATTTTGTTGATTACTGTTATTAATGAAATATTAAAAGTATTAAGAAGAGTTATTGTAGAAGATACTTGTACTCGTTGTGAGAAAACAGCAAGAACTAGAGCTTTAAATTCTTTATTACATGCACCGCTTGTATATTTTAAGAAGAATATGATTGGAAATATTCATGGTAAGTTGAATAGAAGTTTAGATGGTACGGTTAGACTTTTAAAGTTGATGCTTATGGATTTTGCTCCTGCTATATTTAATGGAATAGCAGCAATTATTGTTATTTTTTCTAAGCTACCTTTATTTCTATCATTTGCTATGCTACTAGTTATTCCTATTGGGGTTTTAATTGTGTTTAGGCAAATTTCAACACAAAAATTTATTAGACTTGAACTTTTAGAAGAAAAAAATAATATGGATGGAACAGCGGTTGAACTTATGAATGGAATTGAAGTTATTAGAGTTTTAGATAATGCTGAATTTGAAGTTAATAGGTTTGATATAAAATCTGAAGATTTGCGTGTTAAAGAAATGAAACATCATAAAGCAATGGCTTTTTACGATTGTTTGAAGTTTATAAATGAAGCGGTGTTTACAGTTTTAATAATTGGAATTTCTGCTTATTTAGCTGCTGAAGGTGTTATTAGTGTAGGAACTGTTTTAACTTCTTATTTATGTTTTGTGCAACTTACTACCCCGCTACGTGAATTGCACCGAATTTTTGATGAATTGTCTGAATCAACTATTCTTGCAGAAGAATATTTTAAAATGGTCGAGCTACCTAAAGATTTTTCATATTCAAATAACAAGAAACAGTTAATTAGCTCTAAGAAAAATATTATTGAAATAAATAATTTGAATTTTAGTTATTCAGATAATAAAAAATTAGTTTTAAGTAACTTAAATCTTTCTATTCCTAAAGGCAGTTTTATTGGAATAGCGGGTCCTTCTGGTTGTGGAAAGACATCTTTAATTAAAATAATTGCCAAGTTGGAAGAGTCTTTTGGAGATGTTTATATTGATGGGAAAAATATTCTTTCTTTAAGTAGAAAAGAAATAGCAACATTAATGTCTCTTGTTCCTCAAACGCCTTTTTTAATAGCAGGGACTATTAGAGATAATATTTGTTATGGATTAAAAAGAAAAGTTAGTGATAATGAAGTAAAAGAAGCTGCTCATAGAGCCTTTCTTGATAATTATATCAATAGTTTACCTAATAAATATGATACTTTAGTTGCAGAAGGTGGGACAAACTTATCTGGTGGTCAGAGACAAAGAATAGCAATAGCAAGAGTATTTTTAAATCGACCTAAAATTTTAATTTTAGATGAAGCGACTAGTGCATTAGATAATACTTCGGAAAAATTTATCCAAAATGAAATTGAAAAGCTACAAAAAGAAAACAATATGACAATTATTTCTATTGCGCATAGGTTAAGTACTCTAAAGAATTGTGATGAGATTTTAGTTCTCGATAAAGGAGAAATTGTCGAGTGCGGTAATTATAATGATTTAATTGAAAAAGAAGGAATTTTTAAAGATATGTACCAAGGTAAGTTAAAATGATCAATAGATGTTAGACTTGTTCCTAAAGGGTGTAGAAGGTCTAGTTTGAAAGATTATTTACTATTGTTTCTTATTTTGTTGGTATAAACCTGAGGGAATACAAATTGATAATAAAGTAGAATTCACTTGGAATTAAGAGAAAATGAAAGTAGTATGCTTATTTGATAAATTATGTATAAAGTATATATCATCATAAAATTAAACCAAGAGTTTCAAGACATAATGGCAAAGTTGAGATAAGCTACAAAAATGATAATGAATATTTACAACACTTTCAAATTTTACTTTCTTGAAGATTTAAGATACCAAGTAAAATTGTATTTAAAAAAATTAAATAATATACAATGTTTGTTTTGAATTATATAACACCTAATGAAAAAGAATATATTTAGAACAAAAAAATTAACTCAATTATCTTGAATTAATTTTATATTTTTTGTTTTATATCATTATAAACAAATTAAAAATTTTAAAAATATTTCAAATTTATTAGCTAGTATACAAAATCATTATTATTTTTTAACTGCTAGTACAATTACTACTAATGCTAATATCCCACAAGTTCCAGATAAAACATATAATAGCATATCATTACTTTCGATTGTTGTTTTATTAGGTTCTTCACATATTTCACAAACAGGGCATTCTTTTTCAGCTACTATTGTAACTGTACTTTCTGGCTGTCCAAACCACATTTGTCCATCTGGCACAACTTTAATTGTTGTTTTGCTATCTGAAGGTACTAATTTAGCTTTAAAAGTTATTAATAAATTTGCAGGATCATTACCCTTTGTATAGTTAATGTTAATTGCATTACTAGATACTTCTTTATTAACAGTTCCTAAACTTCCACCAGAAATTCCTTCACCAGCATATTCAGTTTTAATATCAACAAATTCTAATACATTATTATCAAAATTAACTACACCACTAAAATTATTTTTGCTTACTTCCATTACAAATGTAAATTCGCTTCCTGTAGTGATAGTTGTTGAATAAGCATTTGTTTTAAGTATTAATTGGTCAGCTTTTACAAACATTGGGCTAACAAAAATTAATAAAGTTAATGCCAAGAAAAATACTCGACTTAATCCTTTATACAAACCTTTCATTATTTTTAACTCCTTTCTTCTCTTATACTAATATTATAAGTGATATTCAATAATTTTCAATAATTTTAATATATTTTGTAAAGTTACAATTTATGTGAGTTATTTTTATATAAAAAATGTAGTTTAAATCGAGACTATTAACCCTGTATTTCAACTCTCATATTTATGAAAAATTATCTTTGATATCGTATAACTTTTGTAAATTATGTATAAAAAAGAGTATATATCATCATAAAATTAAAACTAAAATTCCAAGACACAATGGCAAAGTTGAAAGAAGTTACAGAAATGATAATGAAATATTTACAACGCTTTAAAATTCTACTTTCTTGAAGCTTTAAGATACCAAACAAAATTATACTTAAAAAGACTAAATAATATATCAATGTTTGTTTTGAATTATAGAACACCTAATATATTTAGAACAAAAAATATTTAATTATCTTGAATTAATCTTCTATTTTTTGTTTCATTACACATAGTTATATTTCTATTTTTTCAATTTTCTAATGGTTTGATTATTCTAAACGAAATTACCAAATAATTAAACGGTTATATTAATTGTGTTAAATTAAAAGAAATTGTTAATGATAATTAATACCTATTATAGAAGGTTTGAATATGAATTTTATGATAAATAGATTTGTATAATAAAAATAAGAAAAACGTTAAAAATATAAGCAGGGTAACATGTCGCGTTTCCTTGTTTTATTAATAAATAAGTGATAAAATATGTTATTAGAAATTATTTTGTATTGTTCGTTGCTATTTATTGTCATCTAGCAAATTTGTAGTCAATATTTGTGTTTTAGTTAAAAGGAGATTTTGAAAGTCAAAAAATGAAATAGACATGAATTTTATGGCTGATAATAGTTATAGTAAGGAGGGTAAAATGTTTAATTTAGTATCAAAATATAAGCCAAGTGGTGATCAACCGGAAGCAATTTATCAACTTGTTAAGGGAATTAAAGAAGGAAAGAAAAATCAAGTTTTATTGGGAGCAACGGGAACAGGAAAAACTTTTACTATTGCTAATGTTATTGCAGAAGTTGATAAGCCAACTTTAGTTTTAGCCCATAACAAGACTTTAGCAGGACAACTTTATTCTGAACTTAAAGAGTTGTTTCCTGATAATAGAGTAGAATATTTTGTCTCTTATTATGATTATTATCAACCAGAAGCATATGTTCCATCTACTGATACTTATATTGAGAAGGATTCTTCTATCAATGATGAAATTGATGAATTAAGACATGCTGCTACTAGTAGTTTATTATCTCGTCGCGATGTTATTGTTGTTGCTAGTGTTTCTTGTATATATGGTATTGGTGAAGTTGAAGAATATCGTAGTAAGATGTTAACCTTATCTGTTGGTGATGTTGTTGATCGTAATGTAATATTAAATAAGTTAGTAGATATGTTATATGAACGAAATGATTTTGATTTTAAAAGAGGAACTTTTAGAGTTAGAGGCGATGTTATTGAAATAATTCCTGCTAGTGAACGTACTAATGGTATTAGGATAGAACTTTTTGGAGATGAAATTGATAGGATTAGTGAAATAGATACTTTAACTGGAGTTATTAAATCTAATAAGAAAACTGTTTCTATTTTTCCAGCTAGTCACTTTGTAACTAGTGATGATAAGATGCAAGAAGCTATTAAGCGAATTAAAGCCGAGTTAGAAGAGCGAATAAAGTATTTTAAAGATAATAATAAGCTTTTAGAAGCCCAAAGAATTGAGCAGAGAACTAATTACGATTTAGAAATGCTTAGTGAAACTGGCTTTTGTACTGGTGTTGAAAATTATTCTAGGCATATGGCCTTACGTGGAGAAGGTGAGACTCCTACTTGTTTGATGGACTTTTTTGGAAATGATTATTTATTAGTTGTTGACGAATCACATGTTACAATTCCGCAAGTTCGTGGAATGTATAATGGTGATAGAGCAAGAAAAATGAATCTTGTCGAGTATGGATTTAGACTTCCTAGTGCACTTGATAATCGCCCTTTAAGATTTGAAGAGTTTGAAAAAAAGATTAATCAAGCGATTTTTGTTTCTGCTACACCTGGTGATTATGAGTTAGAAAAGACTAATAATGTTTTTGTTGAACAAATTATTAGGCCAACTGGTCTTTTAGATCCATTAATTGAAGTTAGACCTTCTTTAGGGCAAATAGATGATTTGGTTGGAGAAATAAAAGAGCGTACTAAAAAATCAGAACGTACTTTAATTACTACTTTGACAATAAAAATGGCTGAAGAACTTACTAATTATTTAAAAGAATTAGATATTAAAGTAGCATATCTTCATACTGAAATAAAAACTTTGGAACGTTTAAGAATAATTAGAGATTTAAGACTTGGAAAATATGATTGTGTTGTGGGAATAAATTTATTACGTGAAGGAATAGATATTCCAGAAGTAAGTTTAATTGCTATTTTAGATGCTGATAAAGAAGGCTTTTTACGTAGTAGTAGAAGTTTAATTCAAACGATTGGTCGTTGTGCTAGAAATGAACACGGTATGTGTATCATGTATGCTGATAAAATTACTGATTCAATGGATTTTGCAATTAGAGAAACAAAAAGACGAAGAGCAATTCAAGAAGAATATAATAGAATTCATAATATTGTACCAAAGACAATTATAAAAGAAATTAGAGATTTAATTAGTAATATTGATGATAGTAAAGATAAGAAGATAAAGACTACTAAGAAGGAACAAATAAGAAATATTGAGACAATTGAAAAAGAAATGAAAGAAGCTGCTAAAAATCTTGATTTTGAAAGAGCTATGGAGCTGCGTGATTTACTTTTCGAATTAAAGTCAGAGGTATAATTTGTGAAAAAGAGATTTAAGAAAATATATATTGAAATAACTAATCGTTGTAATCTTAATTGTTCTTTTTGTGGTAAGAATAAAAGAGATTATCGTGATATGTCGTTATTAGAATTTGAATTAGTTATTAATAAAATAAAAAAATATACAGATTATATTTATCTTCATGTAAAAGGTGAACCTCTTTTATATAGTAATTTAGACAGTCTTTTATCTATTTGTGATAATTACAATATAAAAGTTAATATAACGACAAATGGAGTATTTTTAAAAGAAAAATTATCTGTTCTTATGAATCATTTTTGTATTCGTCAAATAAATATTTCATTACATTCAGAAAATAATAAGAAAAATTATTTTTTAGATGTTTTTTCTTCTGGAAAAGTTTTATCCACAAAAATGTTTATAAGTTATCGTATATGGGATTTAAAAGAGTATAAATTAAATAAAAAATCCACAGAAATTGTTAATAAAATTATTGAGTTCTATAATTTATCACCAGTTATTGTTGATAAACTTTATAATGATAAAAATATTAAGATAGCAAGTAATACTTTTGTTAATAAAGAGAATATTTTTACTTGGCCAGATGTCGATAATGATATTTTAGTAGATGGTTTTTGTTATGGATTAAAAACTCATATAGCAATTTTGTCTAATGGTGATATTGTTCCTTGTTGTTTAGATGCAAATGGTGAAATAAAACTTGGAAATATTTTTGAAGATTCTTTGGATGATGTTTTAAATGGTGATATTTATAAAAGTTTGCTTAAGAGTTTTAAGGATAATAAAGCAATACATCCTTTGTGTAAAAGTTGTAATTTTAAAAATAGATTTAATAAATAGTTTTTTTGTAGTATAATAATAGAACTTTATGAGGTGATATTTATGGATAAAATAGTTATAAAGGGTGCAAGGGAGAATAATTTAAAAAATATAAATTTGGAGCTTCCTAAAAATAAATTGATTGTTATGACTGGTGTTTCTGGAAGTGGTAAGAGTAGTTTAGCTTTTGATACAATTTATGCTGAAGGACAAAGAAGGTATGTTGAAAGTCTTTCTGCTTATGCTAGACAATTTTTAGGTGGAACAGAAAAGCCAGACGTCGATTCTATTGAAGGATTGTCTCCTTCTATTAGTATTGATCAAAAAACGACAAGTAATAATCCTCGTAGTACTGTAGGAACTGTAACAGAAATATACGATTATTTGCGTCTTTTATATGCTCGTATTGGTGTTCCTATGTGTCCTGTCCATCATATTCCAATAAAAGGACAAAGTATTGAAGAAATGGTAAATAAATTATTGGAATATCCTATTGGAACAAAGATGATAGTTTTGTCTCCTGTAGTTCATGGGGAAAAAGGTACACACAAAGAGTTGTTGGAAAAGTTAAAAGCTGATGGTTATGTTAGAGTACGTGTAAATGGAGAAATGCAAGATCTAGATGATAATTTAACTTTTGAGAAAAATATTAAAGATACAATTGATGTTGTTATTGATAGATTAATTATCAAGGAAGATATAAGAGGAAGATTATTTGAATCTTTAGAGAATGCTGTTAAATTATCTAATGGAAAAGTAGTTATTGATATAGTTGGTGACAAAGAGGTTTTATTTTCTGAATTGTATGCTTGTCCTTATTGTGAATTTTCTCTTCCAGAACTTGAACCTCGTCTATTTAGTTTTAATGCTCCATATGGTGCTTGTCCTGATTGTAAGGGATTAGGAATTAAACTTACTATAAATCCTGATTTAGTGATTCCAGATAAGGATAAGTCTTTAAATGAGGGATGTATAGTTACTTTGAGTGATGATCAAGAAGGTATTTATTATAAAAGATTGGAAGCTGTTTGTAAGCATTATAAAATTAATATGAATAAACCTTTTAAAAAGCTTACTAAGGATGAACAAAATATAATAATGTATGGTTCTCCTGATATAATTAATTTTAAATATAGTACTAAAAGTGGTAATCAATATAATCAAAATGATTTTTATGAAGGGGTCATAAATAATTTACAACGTAGATATATGGAGACTTCCAGTTCTTGGATAAGAGAATGGTTGGAAAATTATATGGTTGAGTCAGTTTGTGAGACATGTAATGGTGCAAGATTAGATTCTAAGGTTTTATCAGTTTTGGTTGGTGGTAAAAATATTTATGAGCTTACATGTCTTAGTATAGATAAAATTTTAGATTTCTTTAATAAGTTAAAATTAACAAAATCTCAAGAAGAAATATCAGGTTTATTAATAAAAGAAATTAAAAATAGATTGAATTTTTTAATAAATGTGGGATTAGATTATCTTACTTTAAGCAGAATGGCAGGAAGTCTTTCTGGGGGAGAAGCTCAAAGGATTAGATTAGCAACTCAAATTGGTTCACGTCTTACTGGTGTTTTATATGTTTTGGATGAGCCTTCTATTGGTCTTCATCAACGTGATAATCAAAAGTTAATTAATTCACTTTTAGAGATGCGTGATTTAGGAAATACTTTGATTGTTGTTGAGCATGATACAGATACAATGCTTGCAGCTGATTATTTAGTAGATGTTGGTCCGAAAGCTGGCGATGAAGGAGGATATATCGTTGCTAGTGGAACGCCACAAGAAGTTATGATGAATGATAATAGTATTACTGGAAGATATTTGAGTGGCAAAGAAAAGATAGAAGTTCCTAATTCTAGAAGAAAGGGAAATGGAAAATATATTGAAGTTATTGGTGCTTGTGAGAATAATTTAAAAAACATTGATGTTAAGTTTCCTTTAGGAACATATACTTGTGTTACTGGTGTTTCAGGAAGTGGTAAAAGTAGTTTAGTTATGCGTATACTTTCTTGTGCTGCAATGAAGTATATATATAAATCTAAAGATATTCCAGGGAAACATAAAAAAATAAAAGGATTTGAAAATATCGATAAAATTGTTGAAATTACTCAAAATCCAATTGGTAGAACTCCGAGAAGTAATCCAGCTACTTATACTGGTGTTTTTGATGATATTAGAGATTTATATACAAATACAAAAGAAGCTAAGATGTATGGGTTTGAAAAAAATCGTTTCTCTTTTAATGTTAAAGGAGGAAGATGTGAAGCGTGTCGTGGTGATGGTGTTAAGAAAATAGAAATGCATTTTTTACCAGATGTTTATATTCCTTGTGAAGTTTGTCATGGTACTAGATATAATAGTGAAACTTTAAACATAAGATATAAAGGTAAAAATATTGCTGATGTTTTAAATATGCGAGTTAGTGAAGCTTTAGAATTTTTTGAAAATGTTCCGAAAATTAAAGCAAAATTACAAGTTTTAGAAGATGTTGGTTTAGGATATGTTAAGTTAGGGCAAAGTGCTACTACTTTATCAGGAGGAGAAGCCGGTCGTGTAAAACTAGCAAAAGAGCTTCAGAAAAAAGCAACTGGTAAAACATTATTTATTATGGATGAGCCAACAACTGGTCTTCATTCTGAAGATATTAAAAGACTTCTTGCAATTATTCAAAAAATAGTAGATAATAATGATACAGTGATAGTAATTGAACATAATCTAGATATGATAAAATGTGCTGATTATATTATTGATATTGGGCCTCTTGGTGGAGATGCCGGTGGTAATATTGTTGCTCTTGGAACTCCAGAAGAAGTTTCAAATGTTAAAGAATCTTATACAGGCGAGTTTTTGAAGAAGATTCTATAGGAGGATTTATGAAATTAGTTGTTGCTAAAAAAGGTAAAAATGCTGTTAGAATTAATAAATTTTTTGAGTTTGTATTATATGTTATTACTTATACAATAGCATTTCTTATTTTGGAAGCTTTTTTTGATAGTTTTCAAATAAGTAATGATTATAAAAGTTTGTATTCAGTTTTAGCTGTTTGCATTATTTATGTATTAGATCAGGCGGTGAAACCTATTTTAGTAACGCTTACGATGCCAATTACAGGATTAACTTTTGGACTATTTTATTTTGTAATTAATACTTTGATATTGAAAATTACTGATTGGTTAATGGGACCTAAACTTAATTTTACTGATATTTGGATTTTGTTCTTTATTGCAGTTTTGTTATCTATTATTAATTTTATAATTGAAGAAGCTATTATAAAACCACTTATAAAGAAGGCAACAAAATGAGTAGAGTGGCTATTGATTTAGGGTTTATTCAAATATATTGGTATTCTATATGCATAATTATTGGAATGTCTATTGGTATGTGGTTTGTTTTTAAGGAAGCTAAGAGAAAACATATTAATGAAGATGTTATGACTAGTATAATTTTTAATACGATTATATGGGCAATTATTGGGGCAAGATTATATTATGTAGCATTTAATTTGTCATATTATAGTAAACATGTTTTAGAGATTTTTGAAATTTGGAATGGTGGCCTAGCTATTCATGGTGGTATTTTATTTGGTACTCTTTATGTTATTTATTTTACTAAGAAACATAAGCTAAAAACATTAAGAGTTATGGATATTTGTGCTGTTGGGCTTATTATTGGGCAAATTTTTGGACGTTGGGGTAATTTTTTTAATGGCGAAGCTTATGGACCAGTTGTTAGTAAATCTTTTTTAGAAAGTTTAATGTTACCAAGATTTATTATTGATGGTATGTATATAAATGGTGTATATCATCATCCTACTTTTTTATATGAATCTGTTTGGAATTTTATTGGATTTATTTTAATGCTTATTTTTCGTAGGTTTAGATATATTAAAGAAGGACAAATTACAGGTTTTTATTTGATGTGGTATTCTTTAGGAAGATTTTATATTGAGTCTCTTAGAATGGATAGTTTGTTGTTTGGAGAATTTAAAGTTGCGCAATTGGTTTCTGTTGTAATGTTTTTAACTGGTTTCTTCTTAATTATTTTTAGAATACGTACTTCTAAATTTGATTATTTATATAATAAGGAGGAAAATAATGAATTTTAAAGTTGGTATAATTGGGTCAGGCGTTGCTGGTATGACACTTGCTATTTATTTAAAAAGAGCAGGTATTGATTTTGTTTTAATCGAGGCAAAAAGACCTGGTGGACAAATTAATTTTGCTCCTTTAGTTGAAAATTTTCCTAGTTATGAAAAAATTTCGGGAAGGGAGCTTTCTCAAAAAATATTTAATCAAGTACAAGCATTAAATATTGATTATATTAATGACGAAGTTATTAATGTTGAAAAAGATAAAAAAAGCTATAAGTTAAAAATGAAAAAAAGTGAAGATATTATTGTTGATACTATTTTTATTGCTACTGGTAAAAAAATAAAAAAACTAGATATTCCAAATGTTAATGATTTTGTTGGTGTTGGACTTAGCTATTGTGCTACTTGTGATGGAATGTTTTTTGCTAATAAAGATGTTTTAGTAGTAGGTGATACTAATAAAGCTTTAGAAGAATCTTTGTATTTATCTGGTATTTGTCATAAAGTAATAATTCTTTGTAAAAATGATAAAGTTCAAGCTGATGACTTTTATAGAAAAAAAGTAAAAGCTAAAGAAAATATTGAAATATTTTATAATACAGTTTTAAAAAGTTTAGTTAAAGATGATGTTTTGAAAGAAGCTATTATTGAAAAAGATGGAAAAGAAGAAGTATTAAGTATATCTGGTTGTTTTGCTTATGTTGGTTACCTTCCTAATACCGAATTATTTAAAAAACTAGTTAAATTAGATGGAGATAATTATATTGTTGTTGATGATAAGATGCGTACTAGTGAAGATAATATTTATGCAATAGGTGATGTTAATAATAGAAAGATTTTTCAATTGCTTACAGCAATGAATGATGCTGTGGTAGCAGCAAATGATTATTTAAAATAATTTTTAAAATTAATTGACTTATATAGATATTTGTGTTATTTTATTGTCGACACAGATAGGTGTTTTTATTTTGGTAAAATAAGGATGTGATATTCATGGTTAGTAAAAAAACTAAGGTTGAAGATAAAAAAAATAAGTCTTCTAATTCAATTAAAACAAAATCTAGTAAGAAAGTAGTTGAAAAAAAAGAATCTAAATTAAAAAATTGGTTTAAAGGAGTTATTTCAGAATTTAAGAAAGTAAGATGGCCAAATAAAAAGGAAATGATAAAATATTCAATTGCTACTATTGTATTTATAATTTTCTTTGCATTATTTTTCTATTTAATAGAAGTAATTATTTATTTTATTAAGCAATCGATGTAGAGGTGATATTATGGATAAGCAATGGTATGTAGTTAATACTTATTCTGGACATGAGAATAAGGTTAAAGAAAAATTAGAGATGCGTGCTAATTCTATGGATATGAAAGATTATATTTTTAGAGTTATTATTCCTGAGCAAAAAGAAATTGAGACTAAAGATGGTGTTTCAAAAGAAAAAGTTAAGAAAATGTTCCCAGGTTATATTTTAGTGGAAATGGTTATGAGTGATGAAGCTTGGTATGTTGTAAGAAATACTCCTGGTGTTACTGGATTTATCGGTTCAAGTGGAAAAGGTGCTAAGCCTACACCATTACAACCTTATGAAGTTGATAATATTTTAAGAAATATGGGTATTAGTAGACTTGATGTTGATAAAGAGTTAGAAATAGGTGCAAAAGTTAAAATTATTGCTGGAGCATTTACAGGTATGTATGGTACTATTGAATCATTAGATTTACCAAATCAAAAATTAGTACTTAATGTTGATCTTTTTGGACAAGAGACTTCAGTAGAAGTAGAATTATCACAAATTGAACTTGCAAATAATTAAAAATACTTGCAAAACTATTAAAAAAATGGTATTATCAAATGGCTATATTTGATATATAGATTAATTAGTGGGAAGCGAAAAAAAGCGCATATAGGCGGACAAAGCTATTTGGACCACTCGCGAAAACTAAAATAGGAGGTGTTTTTCGTGGCAAAAGAAGTTGTTAAGAAAGTTAAATTACAAATTCAAGCAGGAAAAGCTACACCAGCTCCACCAGTTGGAACTGTGTTAGGACCAGCAGGAATTAATTTACAAGAATTTTGTACAAAATATAATGAAGCTACAAGAGATAAGATGGGAGATGTATTACCAGTTGAAATTTCAATATATGATGATAGAAGTTTTGATTTTGTAATAAAGACTCCACCTACAGCATTTTTATTAAAGAAGTATGCTAAAATAGATAAAGGATCAGTTAAAGGTTCAACTGAATCAGTTGGAAAATTAACTAAAGAGCAATTGAAAGAAATTGCTGAAATTAAGTTGCCTGATTTAAATTGTTATACAGTTGAAGAAGCAATGAAGATTGTCGAAGGTACTGCTCATAATATGGGTATTACTATTAGTGAATAATATTAGAACATATAGGTTTATACCTATGTGGGAGGATGTCCGCTCCGCTAGACCACATAAGGAGGAATTAAAATGAAAAAAAGAGGTAAGAAATATTTAGAAGCCTTAAACAAAATTGAAAAAGGAAAAGCTTATACTAAAGAGGAAGCAATAAAATTAGCAAAAGAAACATCAGTTAGTAAGTTTGATGGTTCTGTTGAAGTTGCAGTAAGACTTAATTTAGATACAAAAAAAGCAGATCAGCAATTAAGAGGTGCTATTGTATTACCACATGGAACAGGAAAATCAAAGAAAGTTTTAGTTATTGCTAAAGGAGAAAATGCAAAGAAAGCTGAAGCTATGGGTGCTGATTATGTTGGTGATGTAGACATGCTAGAAAAAATCGAAAAAGAAAATTGGTTTGGTTTCGATGTAATGATTGCAACACCTGATATGATGCCACTTCTTGGTAAGTTAGGAAAAATTTTAGGACCAAAAGGATTAATGCCAAATCCTAAAACTGGAACTGTTACTACAGATGTAGAAAGAGCTGTTGCTGATGTTAAAGCAGGACGTGTTGAATATAGAACAGATAGTTTTGGAAACATTCATGGTATAATTGGTAATACTAAGTTTACTGAAGAACAATTATTAGCTAATTTAGAAGCTTTTATGAATGTTATAATTAAAGCTAAACCTGCTACAGTAAAAGGTGATTATATAAAAAATATTTCAATATCTACTACAATGGGACCTGGAATAAAAATTATTACAAATTCTTTTGACAAATAGTAGTTAATGATATATAATACAATTAATTTGTTGGTGCCATAGACAGTAGGTTGTTAGTAAATCCTACCGAGGACTAATTAAAACTTTATGTTTATAAAGTCTCTATGGTTTTATAGAGACTTTTTTGTTACCAATAAATTATAGATAGAAGGAGGATTCTTATGGCAAGTGAAAAAATCTTAGCAAAAAAACAAGAAGTGATAGATGAAATTAAAAATACAGTAGAATCATCTTCATCAATTGTACTTTTTGCATATCGTGGATTGACAGATGCTGAATCTAAAGAACTAAGAAGAGCATTAAGAAATAGTGATTCTGATTACAAGGTATATAAAAATACTTTAATGGCTCGTGCTTTTAAAGATATGAATATCGAATTAGATGATTATCTTAATGGTTCAAGTGCTTTAGCTTATGGAAATGATGCAATAGCACCAATAAAAGTTCTTGCAGATTTTGCAAAAAAACACGAAGCACTAGTTTTAAAAGTTGGAATTGTCGATGGTGAAATATCTGATAAAGAAAAATTAGATAAACTAGCAACTATTCCATCTAGAGAAGGACTACTTACTATGCTTGCAGCTGGTATGATGGGAATTCCAAAGGATTTATCAATATGTTTAGATCTTTATGCTAAACAAAAGGAAGAAAATTAATAAGGAGGATTTTAAAATGGCAAAATTAACAAAAGAAAGTTTTATTGAAAGCTTAAAAGAAATGAGTTTATTGGAAATTAAAGAATTAGTAGACGCAATGAAAGAAGAATTTGGTGTAGATCCAAGTAGTGTAGCAGTTGCAGCTCCAGTTGCAAATGCTCAAGAAGAATCATCTGGACCAAGTGTTGTTACAGTAACATTAGTAAATGCTGGAGCAGCTAAAATTAATGTTATTAAAGTAATTAAAGAAATCACAGGATTAGGATTAGCTGATTCAAAAGCTATTGCTGATAATGGTGGAGCTATTAAAGAAAATATTCCAGTAGATGAAGCTAATGAAATTAAAGCTAAGTTAGAAGAAGCTGGAGCAGAAGTAGAAGTTAAATAGTTAAGAAAAGATTATCTTTTCTTTTTTTTGAAAAAAAGCTTGAAAAAATCTTTTATTTGTAGTATTATTATTGGTACGAAAGGAGTTAACTATAAATTTTTTGTAGTTAGCTTCTTTTTTCTTTAAAGGGTTGATATAATGAGTCAATATTTTGATAATGTTAAATTACCAAGTAATATTTGTGAATATAATACAAAGTTTTTAGGCGTTAATTTCGTTTTTTGTACAGATAATGGAGTTTTTTCAAAAGAAAGATTAGATTTTGGTACTAGGTTTATGTTAGAGACTATTCCTTTACGAGAATTACATGGCGATATTCTTGATTTAGGATGTGGTTATGGTGTTGTTAGTATTATTCTTTCTAAGTTTATAAATGCAAATTTTGATGCTGTCGATATAAATAAAAGAGCATTACATTTAGCACAGATGAATATGAAAAAAAATTCTTCGTATGGAATTAATTTTTTTGAAAGCAATATATATGAAAATGTTAATAAAAAATACGATTATATTATTACTAATCCTCCTATTAGAGCGGGTAAAGAAGTTGTTTATAGGATGCTGTTTGATGCAAAAGATTATTTGAAAGAAAATGGAACTTTGTTCTTCGTAATGAGAAAAAATCAAGGAGCAAAATCGACAATTAATGATTTAAAAGATGTATATAATGTAGAAGTTATAGATAAAAAAAATGGGTTTTTTGTAATAAGATGCATTTTACATTGACAACTTGAAATTTATGTGGTAATAATATAAATTGGCTACGTATTAGTTGGACGTTTGTTCTTGGGATAAATTTAATGTATAGGGGTGAATTTTAGTGGCATATAAGATTATTAATTGTGGTGACCACAGACAAAGAAGAAGTTTTTCTAGAATAAAAAATACATATGAGTTGACAGATTTACTAGAAATTCAAAAAAAATCATATCAATGGTTTATTGAAAAGGGTATTAAAGAGGTATTTGAAGATTTATTTCCAGTAGAGAATTTTTCTGGAACTTTATCTTTAGAATTTGGTGATTATCATTTAGAAGAACCAAGATATACTATTAGACAAAGTAAAGATAGAGAAACAACCTATGCTGCTCCTTTAAAAGTAGAAGTTAGGCTTTTTAATCATGAGACTGGAGAAGTAAAAGAACAAGAAATCTTTTTAGGTGATATGCCTATTATGACT
This sequence comes from uncultured Bacilli bacterium, assembly GCA_944372425.1. Taxonomy (GTDB): domain Bacteria; phylum Bacillota_I; class Bacilli_A; order RF39; family UBA660; genus RUG13868. The sequence continues at coordinate 9,130 of CALVZC010000012.1, read as the reverse complement.
GATAGCGGCTCTTTTGTAATTAACGGAGCTGAACGTGTTATTGTTTCACAATTAGTTAGATCACCTAGTGTATATTTTAATGTTGAAGTTGATAAAAATGGAAGAAATTCTATTACTTCACAAATTATACCTACTAGAGGTACTTGGCTTGAATATGAGACTGATGCAAGAGATGTATTATATGTAAGAATAGATAGAACTAGAAAAGTTCCGCTTACTACTCTTCTTCGTGCTTTTGGATTGTCTAGTGATGAAGATATTATTAAAGTATTTGGAAAAGATGAATATATTGAGAATACTTTAGCAAAAGATTCAACTAGAAATACTGATGAAGCATTAATTGAAATTTATGAGAAATTAAGGCCAGGTGAACCTGCTACATTAGATTCATCTAAGAACCAAATTATTACTAGATTTTTTGACGAGTTTAGATATGATTTGGCAAGAGTTGGACGTTATAAATTTAATCGTAAACTTAATGTATTAGATAGAGTTCTTAATCAAACTTTAGCTGAAGATATTATTGTCGATGGAAATGTTGTTATTGAAAAAGGTACAGTTATTAATAAAGATGTTTTTGCTCAATTAAAAGATATATTTAGTAATGGTTATAACGTAAAAGAAACTAAGATTAACGAAGAGTTAGATGATTATAAAAATATTCAAACTATTAAGATATATAATCCTAATAATAAAAAGGAAGTATTTACTTTAATTGGTAATGATCAAACACTTACTGTAAAAAGACTTACTATTTCTGATGTGTATGCTTCTGTTTCATATTATTTGAATTTATTACATGGCATTGGTAATTTTGATGAGATAGATCATTTGGGAAATCGTCGTGTAAGACAAGTTGGTGAATTGTTACAAAATCAATTTAGAATAGGTGTTTCACGTATGGAAAGAGTAATACGTGAGAGAATGACTACACAAGAAATGGAAGAAGTAACTCCTAAAACATTAATTAATATTAGACCTATTACTGCTGCAATGAAAGAGTTCTTTGGATCTAGCCAACTTTCTCAATTTATGGATCAAACTAATCCAATTGCTGAACTTACAAATAAAAGACGTTTATCTGCATTAGGACCAGGTGGATTATCACGTGATCGTGCAGGTATGGAAGTGCGTGATGTTAATGCTTCACACTATGGAAGAATTTGTCCTATCGAGTCCCCAGAAGGACAAAATATTGGACTTATTACTTCACTTTCTAGTTATGCAAAAATAGATGAATATGGTTTTATTATGACACCATATAGAAAAGTAGTTAATAAGAAACTTACCGATGAAGTAGAATATTTAACAGCTGATCAAGAAAATGATTTAATGATTTCTATAGCAACAGTTACAGTTAACGATGACAATGAAATTATTGATGAGGTTGTACCTGCAAGATTTCGTGGAGAAAATTTGATGGTAAAACCAGAACAAGTTGATTATGTTGATGTTTCACCACAACAAGTAGTAGCAGTTACTACTAGTTGTATTCCATTCTTGGAGCATGATGATGCAACACGTGCTTTGATGGGTGCTAACATGCAACGTCAATCTGTTCCTTTGTTAAAAGCTGAAGCTCCTATTGTTGGTACAGGTGTAGAATATGTTGCAGCAAGAGATTCTGGCGTTGAAGTATTATCTAAAGCAGATGGTATTGTAGAATATGTTGATGCAAGACATATTGTTGTAAAAAATAAAAATGGTAAAGATGAATACAATTTATCTAATTTTGAATTATCTAATGCTGGTACTTGTCAACATCAAAGACCTATTGTAAAAGTTGGAGATAAAGTAGAGCGTGGTACTGTTTTAGCAGATGGTCCTTCTACAGATAAAGGAGAACTTGCTTTAGGTAAGAATGTTTTAGTAGCATTTATGACATTTAATGGTTATAACTATGAAGATGCAGTTATTTTAAATGAGAGATTAGTTAAAAATGACGTTTATACAGGAATTCATTTGGAAGATTTTGAAATGCAATGTCGTGAAACTAAATTAGGACCAGAAGAAATTACTCGTGATATTCCTAATGTTAGTGATGAAGCAAGAAAAAATCTTGATGAAAATGGTATCGTAATTGTTGGTACAGAAGTTAGAGAAGGAGATATACTTGTTGGAAAAGTTACACCAAAAGGAATGGCTGAGCTTACTTCTGAAGAAAAACTTTTACATGCAATATTTGGAGAAAAAACTCGTGAAGTTAGAGATACTTCTCTACGTGTGCCACATGGTGGAGATGGTATTGTTCATGATGTTAAAATATTTACAAGAAAAGATAATGATGAATTACCAGCTGGTGTTTCAAAAGTAATTCGTGTATATATTGCTCAGAAAAGAAAAATTCAAGTTGGAGACAAGATGGCTGGACGTCATGGAAATAAAGGTGTTATTTCCTTGGTATTACCAGAAGAAGATATGCCATATTTACCAGATGGTAGAACAATTGATATTATGCTTAATCCACAGGGTGTTCCTTCACGTATGAATCTTGGACAAATTCTTGAATTGCACTTAGGTATGGCTGCTAAAGAATTGAATATTCATGTTGCAACACCAGTATTCGACGGTGCAAAAACACAAGATATAGCAGATATAATGGAAGAAGCAGGAATGGCTCCTGATGGAAAATATACATTATATGATGGTAGAACTGGTGAGCCTTTTGATAACAGAATATCTGTTGGTATTATGTACATGATTAAACTTCACCACATGGTTGATGATAAATTACATGCAAGAAGTACTGGACCTTACTCATTAGTTACTCAACAACCACTTGGTGGTAAAGCTCAATTTGGTGGTCAAAGATTTGGAGAAATGGAAGTTTGGGCATTGTATGCATATGGTGCTGCTCATACATTACAAGAAATAATTACTTATAAATCAGATGATATTATAGGTCGTGTAAAAGTATATGAATCAATAATTAAAGGTCAAGAGATAAATCAAGCAGGAGTTCCAGAAAGCTTTAGAGTGTTAATGAAAGAATTCCAAGCTTTAGGATTAGATATTAGTATTATAAATGATAAAAATGAAACAATAGGACTTAAGGAAATGGAAGAAGAAGAAGACAAAGAAGAACTAGAAGCCTTTGATGTTGCAACAGATATTCCACTACCACCTCCTAGTGATCCTGATGAAAATTATGATAATGAAGAACAAGATGAAGATGACGAGGATTTAATTGATGAAGAAATAGACAGAGAATTCAATAGCGTCTATGAAAATGAATTTATGGAAGGGGAAGATGACTAATGATAGAAGTAAATAAGTTTGAAGCCTTAAAAATAGGTATAGCTTCTCCTGAAAAAATTCGTAGTTGGTCTTATGGTGAAGTTAAAAAACCAGAAACTATAAATTATAGAACACTTCGTCCAGAACGTGATGGATTATTCTGTGAAAAGATTTTTGGGCCAACTAAAGATTTTGAATGCGCTTGTGGAAAATATAAAAGAGTAAGATATAAAAATATAGTATGTGATCGTTGTGGAGTTGAAGTTACTCGTAGTAAAGTTCGTAGAGAACGTATGGGACATATTGAACTTGCAACTCCAGTATCTCATATTTGGTATTTTAAAGGTGTACCATCACGTATGGGATTAGTTCTTGATATGTCACCTAGAGATTTGGAAGAAGTATTATATTTTGTTAGTTATGTTGTTATAGATAAAGGTATAGCACCTTTAGAAAATAAGCAAACATTATCAGAAAAAGAATATAGACAATATTATGAAAAATATGGTGATGGCTTTAAAGTTGGAATGGGTGCTGAAGCAATTAAAGAATTATTAAAGAAAGTAGATCTTAAAAAAGAAATTGATGAAATTTCAAAAGAACTTGAAGATGCTCAAGGACAAAAGAGAACTAGATTATTAAAAAGAATCGATGTTTTAGATGCTTTCTATAAATCTGGAAATAAACCAGAATGGATGATTTTTGATTGTATTCCAGTAATTCCACCTGATTTAAGACCAATGATTCAACTTGATGGTGGAAGATTTGCTACTAGTGATTTAAATGATTTATATCGTCGTGTTATTAACCGTAACAATAGATTGAAAAAATTAATTGATTTAAATGCTCCTAGTATTATTATTCAAAATGAAAAACGTATGCTTCAGGAAGCAGTTGATGCTTTATTTGACAATGGTAGACGTGGAAGAAGCGTAACTGGTGCTGGAAATCGTCCTTTGAAATCACTTTCTAGTATGTTAAAAGGAAAACAAGGAAGATTCCGTCAAAACTTGTTAGGTAAACGTGTTGACTATTCTGGTCGTTCTGTTATTGTCGTTGGGCCTTCATTAAAAATGTATCAATGTGGTATTCCTAAAGATATGGCACTTGAACTTTTTAAGCCACATGTTATACATGAATTAGTAGAAAGAGATATTGCTCATAATATAAAAGCAGCTAAAAGACTTATTGAAAATAAAGATCCAAAAGTATGGGATGTAGTAGAAGATGTTATTAAAGAACATCCTGTATTGTTGAATCGTGCACCTACATTACATAGATTAGGTATTCAAGCATTTGAGCCTGTATTAATAGGTGGAAAAGCAATCCGTTTACATCCACTTGTTTGTCCAGCATTTAATGCTGACTTCGATGGTGACCAAATGGCTGTTCACGTTCCACTTTCAGCAGAAGCACAAGCAGAAGCAAGATTATTGATGCTTGGTGCTAATAATATTTTGTCACCAAAAGATGGAACTCCAATTGTTACTCCAAGCCAAGATATGGTTTTAGGAAATTATTATTTAACAATGGAAAAAGCAGGATTACCTGATGAAGGTAGAGTATTTAAAGATTCTAATGAAGCATTAATGGCTTATGAAAGACGTGAAATTACTCTTCATACAAGAATTGCTTTACCAGTTAATTCATTTAAACATAAATTATTTACTGAAAATCAAAAAGGTAAATATTTAGTAACAACTGTTGGTAAAATTAAATTTAATGAAATACTACCAGATTCATTTGCTTATATAAATGAACCAACTTCTGATAATATACAAAATATTACACCAAATAAATATTTTATTGAAAAAGGTGTTAATATTCCTGAAGTTATTAAAGAAATGCCTTTAGTAAAACCATTCCCTAAAGGAACTTTAGAAAAGATAATTGCTCAAATATTTAAACGTTATAAAACGACTGAAACTTCTATTATGCTTGATAAACTAAAAGATTTAGGATTTAAGTATTCTACTGTTGCTGGTATAACTATTTCAATTAGTGATGTTGTTACTAGTGAAAAGAAAAATGAAATAATAGAAGAAGCTAACAAGTTGGTAGAAAAAATTAATAAACAATATAGTCGTGGTTTAATAACTAATGAAGAAAGATTTAATAAAGTTATATCTACTTGGGATCAAGCTAAAGGACAAGTACAAAAAGAATTACAAGCAAAAGCTGATGCTGATTTAGATAATCCGATATTTATGATGATGCACTCAAAAGCTCGTGGTTCAATTTCTAACTTTACACAAATTGCTGGTATGCGTGGTATTATGGCAAAACCAGATGGTACACCAGTTGAAATTCCAATTACTTCTAACTTTAGAGAAGGATTATCAGTTGCTGAATTCTTCTTATCAACACATGGTGCTCGTAAAGGTAGTGCTGATACAGCATTAAAAACAGCTGATTCAGGATACTTAACAAGACGTTTAGTTGATGTTTCTCAAGATATAATAGTAAGAGAAGAAGATTGCGGTACTGAAAATGGAGTTGTTGTTAGAGCATTTATAAATGATAAAACTGGTGAAGTTATTGAAAAATTATATGACCGTATAGTAGGTCGTTATGCTAATAAGAAAGTAATTAATCCAGAGACAAAAGAGGTTATTTGTGAGAAACTTGATTTAATTACAGAAGCAATTGCTGATAAAATAGTTGCAGCTGGAATAGAAGAAGTTGAAATAAGAACAATACTTACATGTAACACAGTAAATGGTGTATGTAAGAAGTGTTATGGACGTAATCTTGCTACTGGTAATATAGTAGAAATTGGTGAAGCTGTTGGTATAATGGCTGCTCAATCAATTGGAGAACCTGGTACACAGCTTACAATGAGAACTTTCCATACTGGTGGAGTTGCTGGTGGAGAAGATATAACTCAAGGTCTTCCACGTATTCAAGAATTATTTGAAGCAAGAATACCAAAAGGAAAAGCTACTATAGCAGAGATTAATGGTAAAGTAAGTAAGATTGAAGATGAACATGGTAAATATAAGATTAGTATAACTAATGAATTAGAAACTAAAGAACATATTACTAATTATGGTGCTAAATTGAGAGTTGAACTAGGGGATGTTGTTTCGACTGGTGATAAGCTTACTGAAGGATCTGTAAGTCCAAAAGAACTATTAGCAGTTACTGATCCTCTTACAACTCAAGAATATATTCTTAAAGAAGTACAACATGTTTATCGTAGTCAAGCAGTTGATATTTCTGATAAACACGTTGAAATTATTGCTAGAAGAATGATTTCTAAAATAAGAATTATTGAATCAGGTGATACTAGATTCTTACCAGGATCATTAGTTAACTTTAATGAATTTACAGAGGGTAATAAAGAAGTTATTATTAGTGGTAAAAAACCTGCTAGTGGTAAGCCTATATTACTTGGTATTACTAAAGCATCATTAGAGACTGATTCATTCTTATCTGCAGCATCATTCCAAGAAACTACTAGAATATTAACAGATGCTTCAATTAAGGGAAAAGTTGATAATCTTTCAGGATTAAAAGAAAACGTTATTATAGGTAAACTAATACCTGCTGGTACTGGTGTAAAAGCTTATAAAAATGTTGAATATGAATTATCTACTCAATTTACTGATGAGGAACCATTAGAAAAGCTTGAAGATGAATTGATGGACTAATAAAAATGTTAATAATGTTAAAGGGTAACTAAGTTACTCTTTTTTTATTAGAAATTGTGATTATAATTAAAAATATTTTTAATGTAAAAATTTATTATTTAAATAATCTTTATAAAAGTATTGCAAAAATAATAAAAGTATTGTAGACTCTAAATATAAATAATAATACTAGGAGTGAATTATATGAAGAATAAAAAAGGCTTTACCTTAATAGAATTATTAGCAGTGATAATAATATTAGGAGTATTAATGATAATAGCCATACCAGCAGTAACAGAATATATATCATCATCAAGAAAGAGTGCTTATATAACAACAGCAACAAGATATATAGATGGAGTAAGAAATAAAGTAAATGCAGCAGAAATACCAGTCTATGATATAGAGACAACATATTATATACCCGGAAGTTGTGTCTCAATGGAAAAAGGAGGAAAAAGTCCATATGGAGACTGGAGAGAATATTATGTAGTAGTAACATATGACGGAACAGGATATGACTATTATTGGACAAGTAGAGATGAAACAAATACTGGAATATATTTAACATATCAAGATTTATTAGATGTCGATAGAATAGAGAATAATGTAACAAGTATCTCTACAAATATTGGTGTAGGAGATAGAGAAAAGATATTATTATTAAAGGATAGTTGTAGTATAAATGATGTAGAAGAATTAATAGCAACAAGTAGTATACCTGAAAAAGGAACAAGTGATGGAAGTGAAACAGAAGAACCAGGTAATATAACATATAAAGAAGAAATATTAAATGGAACGGAACCAAAGTTAGAAGATCCATTAATAGCAGTAACAATAGAAAATGATGGAACAGTAAAGAAAGCAGATACTAATACTAAGTGGTATAGTTATGAAGAAAAAAGATGGGCAAATGCGATAATATTAAAAGATGAAAGTAAAACATATAACAATGGAGAAGTAATACCAGAAGAAGAAATAGAGAGTTATTTTGTATGGATACCGAAGTATAGTTATAAGTTATGGGATTTAGGAAATTATACAAGTGAAACAGGAATAGATGCAAATAAAGTACATTCAATAGAAATAAAGTTTGGAACAACAAATACAAGTGATAGTGTTTCTGGACAATGTACAACACCAGGAATATCAGGAGAAAGTGGAAACTGTGAAGTAGGAGATTATATGACACATCCAGCATTCTTAGCATTTAATACAACAGGGATGTGGGTAGGAAAGTTTGAGACAGGATATAGTGGGGCAGCAACAGAAACTGAAGCAGAAAATAATACAACAGAAGTAGATAAAGTAATAGTAAAACCAAATGTCTACAGTTGGAGTAGTATACAAGTAGCAAATGCCTTTACAGTAAGTTATAATTACAAACGTGAGTTAGAATCTCATATGATGAAGAATACAGAATGGGGAGCAGTGGCCTATTTGTCTCATTCTAACTATGGAATAAATGATGAAATAAGAATAAATAACAATTCTAATAATTTAACTGGGTATGCCGCAACAACAGAAAATGGAAGTGGTAGTACAACAGATGTTGCAATGTGGAATACAACAACTGGATATTTAGCAAGTACAACGGGAAATATAACAGGAATATATGATATGTCAGGAGGAGCATGGGAATATGTAATGGGAGTAATGAAAGATGCAGATGGGAATTTAATGTCAGGATATAGATCTTCTCAAAATTCAGGATTTAATGGAACTTTACATTATGATGGTAGTATAACAGATGGAATAGATTTTCCAAATAGTAAGTATTATGATGTTTATAATTACTATTATAGAACATATAATCATTCTAGAAGAATCTTAGGAGATGGAACAGGAGAGATGGGGCCATTTAGTTCTGTATCATCATGGTATAATGATTCTGCAGGTTTTCTTAACTCTAGTAACCCTTGGTTCTACCGTGGGGGCATCTATAGCTACGGTTCTATTGCTGGTGCGTTCTTTTTCGCCGACTACAACGGGCGTGCTGGCAGCGGCATTTCTTTCCGTTTGGTTTTGTGCATATAGTTTTTCCACTTGTGGAAAAACTTAACCCTGATTTTTGTGATTTAATAAATAATCGAAGTGTATAGATAGACAGATTTAATAGTAAAAGAGTATTTTAATTATGCCGATTGCTCCCTTTTTGGCAATCGGCATTTTTTTAATTTTTTGTATCTATGTTAGACCATAATGTTGAAGAAAAGAAAATATAGATATATAATAATAAAGGTGATAGAAGTGGAAGATGT
>CALVZC010000011.1 GCA_944372425.1 uncultured Bacilli bacterium | reverse complement strand
GGGATAATTTCCAATTTCTAACAAATTATTAAATTTTTCAAAATTTATATTGACTTTTAATAGTTAGTCTCCTTTAAGCTTTAAATATTAACAGTTAAGCTATTCTATATATATATTTGTCTTTTATTTTTTTATTTCCTACTACCTCATCTGGATAACCTAAAATGCAATTTCCTATACCTTCATAATTTTCCGATATTCCTAATGAATTTAAGATTTCTCTTCCTTCTTCAGTTTCAAAAGTCTCCTTAGCTCTATGTATCCAGCAACTTCCAATTCCTAACGATTTAGCAGCTAACATCATGTTTTCCATAACTGCACTTCCATCATAAATATATGTTGAACAATTTTTATCAGCTAATACTACAACTACGACAGGAGCGCCATAAAATGGATCAATATCTTTTCCCATTATTTTAGCATTTATTCTGGATAGTTTATCACGCAACTTTTTATTTGTTATTGCTACAATTATTGGTGATTGAAGATTCATACCACTAGGTGCGTATGTTCCGGCTTCTAAAATTTTGTTTAACATTTGTTCATCAATCATTTCATTCTTATATTTTCTAATACTTCTTCTTTCTATAATATTTGTTATTGTTTCATTCATAAATAAATCTCCTTTTTCTAAAGTTAATATGATTATTGTTCATATTCTACTTTATAACATTTTTATACAAAATTCTATATAAATATAATATTTATGTTCAATTTTACAGTAATTAAATAGCTTAAGCAAAATTATTTTAATTATTAATTGCTTTTTCAATTGCATTAACTGTTCCTAATATTCCTAATTTATCTGTATTTATTATCAAATCATAGTTAGAAAATTCTTTCCATTTCTGGTTTGTATAATATTCATAATATTTAGAACGAGCTTTATCAACTTTATTTATTGTTTTTATTGCTTCTTTTTTAGTAAGCCCATAATATTTAGTACATCTTTTTATTTTATCATCTAAACTACTATATAAAAATATTTTATATACATCATTTCTATCTTTTAAAATATAGTCAGCACATCTTCCTATAATTACACAAGGCTCTTTTGCTATTTTATTAATGACTTTTTTTTCTGCAATAAATATTTCATCATCATTATTATAATACATATTAAAACTGTTTTTTATTTGATCATTATTTTCTATGTAATCTTTATTTAGTCCTGATTCTTTGGATGCTAATCTAATTATTTCTTTATCATAAAATTTTATATTTAATTTTTCTGCTAATAGTTTTCCTACATACCTTCCACCAGAACCATATTCTCTAGCAATTGTAATAACAAGATTTTTAGGTAATTTATTAATGTCAGAACTGATACTTTTTTCATCTGCAATAATTTTCTTATCTTTTTTATTGCTGTTCATTAGTATTATTGCTGCTACAACAAAAGATATAATATCTGCAATTAAAGCTGCCCATAACATTCCCACAACACCATAGATACTTGCTAAAATAACTAATGCTGGTATAAATATAGCAATATCTCTTAATAGCGATAATATCATTGATTTAATTGGCTTACCTATTGATTGAAGATAAATACTACAACACTTAGTTATACAAGTAAAAATTATGCCCGCTAAATAAATACGAAAACACATTATCGCATATTCGTTATATAAAGAGCTTTCACTTCCAAAATATTAATTATATATTGTGGAAAAAATTGAAATATTATAAATGCTATTATACCAATAATTGTATTGATAGTAATTATTAACTTAAAAGTCTTTTTTACACGTTCTTTATTTCCTGCGCCAAAATTATAACCTATTATTGGTTGACTACCAATAGTAATTCCTATAACTATGGAAATAACTATTGCAAAAACTTTCATAACAATTCCTACAACAGAAAGTGGAATATCTGCTCCATATTTTGATAATGCTCCATATTTAACAATAATATTATTAGCAACAGCAATTACTATAACAATTGATATTTGAGTAATAAAACTAGAAATTCCTAACATAATAATATTTTTACATATTGATTGTTTTAATTTCAAATTTTCTTTTGATAGTTTAACTTTTTTAGGTTTAATAAAATATAATAAAGTAATTATACAAGATATTATTTGTCCTATAATAGTAGCAATAGCTGCTCCTTTAACACCTAAATTAAAAATAAAAATTGCAATTGGATCTAAAACTATGTTTAATAATGCTCCTATTAAAGTAGCAAACATGGCAAATTTTGGTGAACCATCTGCTCTTATAATACCATTTAACCCTGTAGTAATAATAGAAAAAGGAATACCTATTAATATAATTTGATAATAATCTTTAGCATATTGATAACTTCCACTAGTTACTCCAAAAATATTTAAAATACTTTCACTAAAAATAAAACCAAATAAAGTAATTAATATAGATACTATCAATAATAATGTAATAGAATTATCTACGCCAATATTGGCTTTTTCATAGTCTTTTTTACCAAGATTCAAACTAAATAAAGCGGATGCACCATCACCAATAAGTAATGCTAATGATAAAGCTACCACTGTAAATGGATATACAATATTAGTAGCAGCATTTCCTAAATAACCAACACCATTTCCTATAAAAATTTGATCTACAATGTTATATAACGCTCCAACTAACATTGATATTATACACGGAATAGAAAAATTAAGTAATAGCTTGCTAATTTTCTCTTTTTCCTAAATCTAAAGTTTTCATAAATCACACCTCTTTAAAACTTTTTAGCACGATTTACATTGTAGCATAAAAAAATTTTTGCGTAAGCAAAAAAATTTAAAATTATTCTTTTATCTTATATTTAGTTATTATTAATAATTTTTTTGTTGTGTTTCTTTCCTTTTATTTATCTTTTGTAATATTTCTGTAGCTATTTCTGATGGTAATCTACCTTCTCCATATACAGTAATAGTAGCTAATTCATAATTACAAATACTTAAAAGAAATCTTTCATTATCATTAGTATCACCTGTTGACCTATTTTTCATTATTTCTAAAGACTTCTTTCTATCTTGATCTGGTAATAATAAAACAATATTTTCAAATGGTTTAAGCATTTCTTTAACACAATCAAATATTTTAGGGTCTTCATATACTGAATGTCCTGCTCCAAAATCAACAATTCCATAAGAATCACTTTTCTCAGCGTCTTCTAATAGCTTAGAAATCATATAACAATTAAACTCTTCTGTATTTTTAAAATTTTTTATAAAACCTGTTTTTCTTGCATTATTTGCTATTCTGTCTAACGATAATCTTTGCATTCCTGTAATCTGTTCTAACTCTTTTGCTACAGTGGATTTTCCAGCACCAGATTGTCCTATTAATATTATGCTTTATAAAATTATCATAAGAGAGCGTATCAGAAAAAAGATAATTTAACAATAAATTCTATTTGTGTTAATCAATATCAAATTCGACAGAAAAATAATAAGTATTACATTTTTCTTCCGTGCATTCTTCACTATTGATAAGTGCAGTTTTTACAATTCGATATTTTCCTTTTTCAAGTTGACCATACATTTTTTCCCAATTAATTTCAAATTGCAAATATCCATTTATATCTGGTAAATAACCAATTGAATTAAAAAAGCAATTATCACATACATTTTCAACTTCTTGCCAAACTCCATTTTCTTTTTTATCGATTCTAAAGTAATCGCCATACAGATATTTATTTTGTGTATTATCTTTTACTATTACTATTGCACTTTTAGAAGTTAGTGAATCTTCTTTTATTTTAACTGTAATATCATCTAATTGATTTAACTCAGATTCGTTATCATATATTTCATTTACAAAAATATCTTCATTAATATATTCATTTATTTCTTTATCTGTTTCAACTACTTTTATTATTGTTGAATATTTAAATATATTTTTAATTGTATCTTCAAAATTTTTAAAAGTTAAAAATGAAAATTCATAAATTTTTCCAGGGATTAAATTAAATGTATTACTAATTGTAACTTTCTCTCTTTTGTTATTTTGTTCTAAAATAATATCATTAAATTCAAAGTCTTCTTCATTAACTGTTGCACTTATTATTTTATAAGTCCTAATAAAACTTTTATCAGTACTTTTGGGATGACCACAATATTCACCATTTAATTTATCTAGCATTTCACTATTTCCAATATATATGTCATGGTTTCCATCAATAGTATTACAATACACTACTAAAAATCCAGATTTTTTGTAAATTGTTGTACCACCATCAAATAATTTATAAGTTTCAATGTTTTCATATTCCACTTCTTTTTCAAGATATTCTTGGAATTTATCAAGTGTAGTTTGTTTATTTTTTAAAGCACTTTTTAATTGATAACAATTATCTTTTCTATCACAAAAAAATGCTGTATCAACGCCATAAAAATATATTGTCCTATTATCCTTAGTTAATTCCTTTTCCAATAAGTGTTCTTTTCCTGAGTCCAATAAAGATATAGAAAAATTATCAATATCTATTTTAGGATATAGTTCTTTATTACCAAATACAATAACTATTATTAAAAAAATAATTGTACTTAGCAAAATAATTATTATTTTGTGCATTTTTTTCTTTTGTTTTATCTTATTATTCAAAGTTTCTATTATATTTTCATCTGATTTTTTTATCATTTTTTCTTTTGGTATTAGTTCTCCACTAATAAGTTCGTTTACTGTTATATTGAATATTTCACAAATTGGTTTAAAAAGAGAAATATCTGGAAGCCTTCTACCATTTTCCCAATGTGATACAGCTCTATCAGTCACATTTAACATATTTGCTAATTCTTGTTGAGTAATTTTTTTATTTTTTCGAAGCATTGCAATAAACTTTCCTATTTTTTCTTGATTCACTTTATCACTCCTTTATATATTATAATTATAATATAAAATTTTTATATTGTATCCACACTCATAGTAGAGTTTAAAAAAAGCTAATTTCATAAAAGAAATTAGCTTTAAATTTAATTTATATTTTAGATTACATTGCTGAATATCCGCCATCGATATATAATTGAGCACCTGTTACAAATTTAGATTCATCACTAGCAAGATATAAGCATCCATAAGCAACGTCAATAGGTTCACCAGCATGTCCGATTGGATGCTTTTCACTCATTAATTTGTTATAAGCTTCTAATCCACCTTCCATTCTAGATCCTAATTCTTTTACAAGCGGAGTCATTATTGTACCAGGATGAATTGAATTAACTCTAATATTATTTTTAGCATAACTTATTGCATCTTGCTTTGTCATAGCAAATACGGCTCCTTTAGCTGCATGATATGGTGTTAATTCATGAGATCCTAATGTACCATAAATACTTGATAGATTTACAATACTACCTTTTTGATTTTCAAGCATATATGGTATAACATGCTTAGTGCAATAGAACACTCCTTTAACATCAACATTGAACACTTGATCCCATTCACTGTTAGTTAGTTCGTGAACTTTCTTATCTACTCCAACTATTCCAGCGTTATTAATTAATATATCAATTTTTCCAAATGTTGCTGCTACTTCTTGAACTGCCTGCTTTACATTTTCTTCATTAGAAACGTCTACTTTCCAAAACTTTGCTACACCACCGTTAGCAGAAATTTGATTAACAGTATCAATTCCATCTTGTTCATTAATTTCAAATACTGCAACAGAGCATCCTTCTTTTGCAAATAATATACTGGTTTCTTTTCCCATACCAGCACCAGCACCGGTTATAATAGCAACTTTATTTTTTAATCTATCCATTTTATCTCTCCTATCTTATGTTTAATATAACATAAGATTAAAAATTTGTCTATTTTTTATTATCCAAATATTCATGCCCTAATATATCTTTTAATACTAACATTGCATCTAATTCACTGTAGTTGTAATCATGTTGTAATTCGTTAAATAATCTTCTTATTTCTTTTGCATATTTATCAATATCTACTTTTTCTTGATATGTAACTAAAATAGGATATTTTTTTCCCCATGTCTTTGTCCAATCAATTTTCGAATTTTTATAATCATTAAATTTTTCAATTGCATTTTCTATTTTTTCTAGTTCAATATCAAAATCTACTAATTTATCAAGTGATATGTCATACAGAGTAGCTAATTTTTTAGATTGAAAAATATCTGGTATGGTCTCATCTGTTTCCCATTTTGAAATTGTTTGTCTACTTACTCCTAATTTTTCAGCAACTTTTTCTTGTGATAAGCCAGCTTTTTTCCGCGCCTGAAATAAATTATCTCCGATTTTCATAAATCACCTCTTGAAAAAAATTATATTATATTTATAATTTACTTTCTATCAATTATTTTTGTCAATTATGTGAATTTTATTAGCAATTTCAAATTTCTATTTTTATTTTATTCCAAATATATAATCTCTTTATTATGTTCTTTAGCATATTCAATTTCACTTTTTGTGCTTTCACCAATATAACCATCTACATTAACAACAAAAATTGCATCTGATAAATTAATTTTTTCTTTGTGCATCTTTTCTAACATTATTATTTCTTTTTTATTATATACATTATCATCTGTTATTGGATATATTGGAGTTAAAACAATATTTCCCTCTAATTCAAGTTTTATTGCCATTTCCATCATTTTATTTTTAAATTTTAAGCTACCACATATTGTTATAATTTTTGTTTTTTTATTCATTATAAACTTCCTTTCTATTACATATAAGTTTTTATGACCAATTATATTTGTCTAAATCAACTTTATAATTATTTACAATGATGTTTTCTTTTTCTAATCTTCTTTTTTGCTCTACTATTCCTCCAAATGCAAATTTATTTGATAAATTGCCTTTAGAAGATACTACTTTATAACATGGTATTTGACTTTCATTTGGATTTTTATGTAATATATTTCCAACTACTCTTGCTAATTTTTTGTTACCTAGCTTTTCTGCAATTTGTGAATAAGTAATAACTTTGCCATATGGGATTTGTTTTACTATATCATAAACTTTATCTTTCATATAATTATAATCTGCAATATTAATTATTCATTGTAAAAGATTAAAAATTTCCAATTATTATCTATTAGTTTAATTTTAACATTCGAATCAATCCCATAATATTTTTTAAATTTATCTAGATGATAAGAATTTTCTGGATTTATGTTACAATTAGCAAAATAAGGAAATTTTTTTATTTCTATTACGTCCTTTCCCAATTTTTTTTGTTCTTCAATGCTTTTTACATTTTCATAACTTTGTCTTGCTACACTTATATATAAAATACTATAAAACAAAAGAAAACATATTATAATTGAAAATAAAAAATTGTTTATTAAATTTAATGGTTTTAATTGCTTTTCAATAATAATTAAATAAGAAATACAGAGGAAAATATAAGTCGCAAAACTTGTTCTGAATCCCCATGTTGGCGATATTAACATTACTAGATTAGCAAGCATTCCAATTAAGAAAAAGAATAATATCATCAAATTTTTTGTCTTTTTAGTATACATAACAATCAAAATAAATTCAATTATACTATAAATTATAAAATATAAAATTGCAAAGATATTATTTTGATTAAGATTTTGAAAAATTGTTATATTAAAAAAATTACTAATTAAATAACTAAACATTATAAGCATAGGAAATAAAATCAAATATATATAACTTATAACCTTAGCTATTTTATTTTTTATTATTTCATTTGTCAAATAACAATTACTAATTATCATTAGCAAAATCATATAATAATTAATGTAATATGTATAGTATATAAAATTAGGAATATTATACCAAATTTTTTGAAAAAGTGATAATTTTTGAAATTCAATATTTTCAATTTGACTTCTTTGATATGTTCCTGGGCTTAAAAGCATTAATATAAGCCCAATTATTGAGATAACAAGATAAAAAAATAATTTTTTATTAAACTTATGTGTATTAAAATATTCATAAAATAATATTAGTAAATTTCCTATAATCAATATTACTCCTGTATGTTCGACAAACATGGGAATAATAAAATTTAATAATAACAGTAGTGCGTTATATACTTTTTGATTATATTTTTTATTAATTAGTGCATAAAAATAATAAAGCAATAAAAAGATTACAAATAAATAAGTTATATTACCTGCAATCCACACTACTACTTGTGAAAAAGTGTAAATGTTCATTGCTAAGATTATTAATACAGTTAAATAAAAAATATCTTTTCTATTTTTAGGATTAGCAATTTTATTTATAAAATAAATTATTCCTACTATAATTAAACTATTCAAAATATTCCATATAGGTTTATAAAATGTTAAAAAATTTATTAACAAGCGGCTAACAAATCTTCCTTCCCAATCAAAATACATACCTATAGCATTACCAATCATATGTCTTATTCCAAGACTACCTTCTAAAAAGTTTCCCCAATCATCACCTGATCTTGGACTTAAAAATAAAATGATTGTAAAAAAAATAAACAAAAATAAGTATTTATAATTTTCTTTTTTCATATATGTCACCTAATTTTATTATAAACAACTTTTTATATTTAGAAAAGAAAAAATATTGATAAAAGTATCAATATTATTCTTTAAATCCAAATCTTCCGAATGGAAAAATAGTTAAATTTGCTTTTCCTTCAATTTGATTTTTTGAAAATAATCCTAAAGATCTACTATCTAAAGATACACTACGATTATCTCCTAAAACAAAATAATAATTAGTTGGTATTACAGTAGATAATTCATAATTTTCAGTAATAGTGAAAGAAGAAAGATAAGGTTCTTCAACATATTCATCATTAATGTATAATTTATTATCTTCTATTTTAATTTTATCACCAGGTAATCCAATTACTCTTTTAATTAAATGTCTACCTTCGTAATTAATAACAACAATATCAAATCTTTCTATATCATTAAACTTATAGGCAAGTTTATTTAAAATCATAATATCATTATTATAAAGTGTATCATACATTGAATCACCATTAACCTGAATTGGAGATACTATAAACTGTTTAACTAATATAACAATTACTAAAACAATTAAATATGGATAAATTTCTTTTATAAATTTTTTCATAATTAAAAAAGAGACTAGGTCTCTTACTTTTGTCCTCTTTCTTTAATTCTGTATTGACCAATTACATTCTTTAAGAAATTTAATTTTGCCTTTCTTACTTTTCCTCTTCTCAATACTTCAATATTAGCAATTTTTGGTGAATGAACAGGAAAAATTCTATCTACACCTACACCATAAGAATTTTTTCTTACAGTAAATGTCTCACTTATTCCTCCACCTTTACGAGCTGTTACAACTCCTTCATATGCTTGAATTCTTTCTTTGTTTCCTTCAATTATTTTTACATTTACTTTTACAGTGTCACCAACTCTAAATTCTGGTATGTTTGGATTTAACTGTTTTTGTGTAATTTTATCAATTACGTTCACGTCTATCATCCTTTCCTTGTTTTACAGAAATCATAACTAAATAGTCAGCGGATTACCAACGAGTAAAATTATACCATAGATATATGTATAATGCAAACAATTTATTTAAAACTTTTCAACAATTTATCAGTTATTTCTTTTAAATCATTGTTATTACTAATTTTTGAAAGTAATAATAATGATTTTTTTCCTTGAGGGAGCATAAAATCAGATTCGCGCATTAAATCTTCTAAAATTATTTTGTTTGAATATATCAAAGCTTTAATTAATCGTAATTCATTAGAATTTGATTTTGCTAATAGATACTTTAATATTTCTATTTCGTTAATTTTATTTTTTGAAATTTCAAATAATTTATCAACCATTTCTTTAGATTTTATTTGTGGATCTGGCATAGCATTTGGTAACATCGTTATCGCCCTTGAAGGACATGACATTGCACATGCACCGCAACCAATACATTTAGAAAAATCAATCTGTCCTGTTTCATTATTAGTAGCACCTGTTGGACATACAAATAAACAAAGACAATCTTTACTACATAATTTTAAATTTCTATAAGCATGAAACTCACTCATTATTTTACCTCCATTATTTTAAAATTTGGCACTTTACAAACCGGACACACTTCAGGTGGCTGATTACCTATATATACAAATCCACAAATATCACAAACCCATATTTTTGTATTTTCAAAATCTTGAAAACCATTTTCTTGATATTTTTTTAAAATAGCTTTAATAATATTAGAAGTTTTTAATGACCAAGTAATTATTCGCTTTGCCCCTGAATCATTATATCTTTCTGCAACATTCATTGCATCATTAAACATAGTAATATCTTTATCATAATTTATAAAAATATCATCAAGTGTTCCCTCTTTTGAAACTATTTTTTCCTCATAATATTCATATAATTCTTGAAACAATTTTTGCTGACTGTCTAAATATTGTTTTTCACATCCCCTTGCTAAACTAGAACAAATATATGCGATTTCTTGATCGCTTAATTCTCTTAATTCTTCGTTTTCATTATCAGTATTGTTATTGATATCATCATTTTCAGCTTTATCAGTGTTATTGTTTTCACTGTCGTTTTCTACCAATTCTACAAACAACGATTTTGGAGCACCACACAAAGGACATTGCCAATCGTCAGGCAAATCATTAAATTTCACTTTTTCTATTTCTTCATCATAAATATAACCACATATTGAACATTGATATTTTTTCATTTTTACCTCCATAAATATATTATAGTATTACATTTACTGCTTCCAATTCATAATGCAAACACTCATTAATTATCACATAGTAAATCTGCATTACCATTAGCATATTTTATTTTTATAGTTTTAATAGCAATATTCTTTTCTATTGAAATATCATATATTGCTGTATTTGTATTCTTATCGTAATAAAAACCATAGATACCACAATTGTACTTAACTAAATTAGACAAATATGAATCAAAGTAATCTTCTAAATAATCAGATTTTCTTAATGTTTTTAAAACTATTTCATTTCCATTATCACTTATAAAAAAACTTAAAAGTGGAATATTAATTTTAATTTTACTGGTTTCATATTTTTCATTAAAAAAAGTTTTATTAAATAAAAGAATTAACATAAAAAAGAATAAAATTAGAATTATAATAAATTCAAATAAACGACGTTTTTTTCTTATTTGCACAATCTTCTCTTTGTCAGCAGATACTTTTCTCAATTGTTTATTGATTTTATTTATCTTTTTTTCCTCTATTTTTTTAATTTTTTTCCCTGTTCGTAAATTTTTTGTATTACTACTAGTCTCAGCCATATCATTCCACCCTATTCTATATAAAATATTATATAATACCTAATATAGTATTTCAAGAAAAATAAATTTATAAAATGTTTTAAATATTAGATAAAAGTGTTAAAATATTTATTAAAAGTCTATTGGGAGAAGTAAAGTTATGGAAATAAAAGATTTAATATTGCCTAATACAGAAATTTTATTATTTGATACAGTTAAGAGCAAAAATTTAAAAAAATTAGCAAAAAATTTAAACATTGACTATTCTATAATAAAATTATGGAATAATTGGGTACAAATTAATGGAATATGGTATTATTACAAAAATTTCTATAACTATAAAAATTCAATTAAAAATTTTTTAAATGAATTAATTGGTGAATTTTTAGCTTTCTATTTAAACTTAGATACTGTAACTTATCATATAGGTTCAACCATTAACGAAAAAGGAGAAATAGAATACGGTTTATTGTCGGAAAATTTTAGAGACAAAAAAGAAAAATATATTATACCAACAGATTTAGGATTGGATTTAAATTGTGTTAGTTTAGATAATATTTTAGAATTAAAAAAAATATGTAAAAGTAATGAAAATTATATACAATTAACAGAACAAATATTTAAAATGATTGCTATAGATATATATATGAATCAAAGTAATAGAAGCAAAAATAATTTTCTTTTTCAAAAAAAAAGAAAACAGTTGTACTTATCACCGTTATATGATTATGAAAAAGCATTTATTGTTTCAAATGAAAGAATAGATAATCTCAAATATAAAGCATGCATATTTGGAGTTAATATCGAAGATAAATCAGAAATAAATCAATACCCAGAAATAAAATATTTATTAGATTTGCTTTTATCATTAGATATAAATCAAATTTTTGATGAAATAAGTGAAAATCACAAACTGTTTATTCCAGTAAGTGAAAGAGAAGAATATAAAGAAAATGTAGAAAAAAGAAAAACTTTAATTAAAAAATGTATAAAATAAAAAAAACTTGAAATAATTCAAGTTAAATAACTTATTGGCGGAGACAGAGGGATTTGAACCCTCGCACCAGTTTCCCAGTCTACACCCTTAGCAGGGGCGCCTCTTCGGCCTCTTGAGTATGTCTCCATATCCGACTAATTAATTATACATTAACTTGCTATTTTTAGTCAACTATTAAAACATAATAAATATTTATTTGCGTTTTTTTCTTACTGTTCTAGACAAATCATAAACTCCTCCTGCTGAAAAAGCAGCTATAACACATAAAATAATTGCTTCCAATAGATTATTTATAGTATTAGTATAATAACACAATATTCCAGCAACTATTCCAACAATTAAATTTTGAATTGGAAGATTTTTTTTGTACAAATGTTAGTTAATTTGCAAAGATTACCAAGAACTAAAGTTGTAAACAGCACAATACTAGCTACTGTCAACATTTATATCACCTCTATATAATATATGTATAAAAATCAAATAACATATTATAAAATAATATAAAAATATTATAGTTATTAATACTTTTATTAATAACTAATTTCTATTTTGAATTTAATTAATAATACTTTTCACTAATATTAATTAAATCATAACACAATTATTTTACTAATATCTATTTTTAATTTTTATATAAAAAAAATTTTTTTAAACAATAAAATTTAAAAAAATTTAAACTTAGACTTTCTTTTTGATTTTACAAAATTTAAAATACAACATTTTCTCTAATAATTTATTAATCACTCAAAAAATTCAAGTGTACTATCCATTTGGTGGGGCGTTAGGGATTCGAACCCTAGACCCACTGATTAAGAGTCAGTTGCTCTACCAACTGAGCTAACGCCCCATATAAATAATTATATTTTAAGTATAACATAATTTTAAAAAAAAAAAAAGAAAAAAAAGAAATTTTTACTTTTTTATCTTCAAGAACATCTAATATTTAAATTTTTAGGAAATTAAAAATTGTTATCTTACAAATTACTTTCAATTAGGTTTGCTGTATCACTTTCAATACTATTATAATCTTTTGCTACAACATTTTCTAAATAAGATATATATTTATTATTTCCATCAATTATTTCTTCAAAATATGCATATAACTTTTGAAAATCATTCATAACAACATCGCTAGTATCAGATATCCAAAGATTAGGAATTTGGTTAGCTTTATTCTTAACGTTTTCAAACAGAACTTTCATTTTTTCATTCTCTTTTTTTAATGCTTCTATTTTAACTAATAAAAGTTTCGAATCTATTTTTACACTATTATTCATTTCCAGTACTCCATTTTAAATTATCTATTAAATCATTGTCTACTATATTATGTTTTAATGCAGCATTTTTTAACAAATCAGACTTTTCCAAAAGAGAATTTTCTATAGTTTTTATGCTAGAAAGAAAGTTATTATAATTTTCATAAAACGTATTATAGTCAATTCCATCCCAAGCAGATTTAATATCTGAATTAATATTTTTCATACTATTGACAATATTTTCTAATTTCTTACTTTGTGCACCAAAATACATTCCTATCTTGTATAATTCACGACAATTTATTTTTAATATTTTTGCCATAAAAATCTCCTTTCATTACAGAACTAATTTCAAAATACTTTGAATATTTTCAGAATCGAATTTACTAAACAAACCAAAAAAGTCCTTTGCTGAAGTAACTGATAACAAAGAGTTTTTTATATTTCCACTAATCAAATTCTCATAGCTGACATTATTATTTTCGGATAATACATCAATAATGTTTCTAACTGCGTCAACTCGATTTTGATTAACATCTGAAATAGCATTGCCATCATATATATCAAATAAATTTTCTTTAATTGTTTCTACATTATCATTTGAAATTGAATCAAGATAATTAACTGCATCATTAAAATAATTAACATTGTTATAAAGTAAACTTTCATTTGACGGATCATTTATTAATGAATCGTAGCTTATATTATTAATACTCGAAATTTTCACTAAATAATTATGTAAAAAATTTATTGAATCATCACTAACAGTATTTAGTGAACCTTTATCAGCCATACTCTTTAAAAACTTTTTAAATACTTCTATATCCATTTCAGAAATTACTTCTTTTAATTCATCATTTATATTAACAGAGTCTAAAATTACTTTTTTTAGTTCTGATAGTTTATTTTCATCATCTAATAGACTATTTAAATCACCGTCTTTTAAAATATTTGAAATTAATATAGACATAAGTATAGAATCTTTTGAAGTTAAATTTTCGACAAGAGAATCAGTATTTATACTTAAATCAAGTTCATTATTATTAACATCCGTATTTGCCCCATTATATGAACTGCCTGCTGAATTTGTAGAATAATTGCTACTTTTAGTACCACTATATTTAGAATATGATGAATCTGTTGCAAATTGAGAATCACTGCTTGTTTCAATAGAATTAATAATATTGTTAACAGACATTATAAGTGAATTTACGGCTGTAGAAAGACAAACAATATAATTTTCTAAAATTCCATTATCAGAAAAATACTTTAATGCAGAACTAGAAACTCTTTCTGAAGTAAGGTTTAAACTATTAATTTGAGACTTCCATGACGAACATAAACTACTTATAGATATAAAATCTAAAAATATTTCTTTATCAGAAAGTGAATTCAAATTTACATTATCTTCACTATTATATTCATCACTTTCGCTTGTAACAGTTTCTAAATCATTACTATCTGTATTTACAGTACCATTAGTTAAAGAATCTTCTAAATCAGTATCCATATATATCACCCTATCTATTATTAAATATAATACAAGTACGGTATATTGTCAAATACAAATAACAATATCTGAATTATTTAAATATATAGAATAATACAAATATACCTAATAAAATTCTATACCACATAAAAACTTTAAAATCATAACGTTTCAAAAATTGTAATAAAAATTTTATACATAATATTCCTACTATAAAAGAAATAATTATTCCACATAAAAATATATTAATGTTATCTGTTATTGCTAAAAAATCCATCTTTACTAGTTGAAGAATAACAGCACCAATTACTATAGGAGCTGATAAATAAAATGAAAATTTAGCAGAAGCTTCTCTTTTCAATCCTAAGAATCTGCCAGCCACTATCGTTGTTCCACTTCTTGAAAATCCTGGAATTAAAGCAAAAACTTGACTACAACCGATAATTATAGCATCTTTTACTGTCAAATTCTTAATTTGTTTAAAATCTGGCATTTTTTTATCGACAATGTATATTATTATTCCCATAAAGATAAGGGAAATAGCAATTAGCCAATACTTTGTACGAATAAAATTTTCAATAATATCTTCAAATAACAATCCTACTATAGCAGCTGGAATAGTTGCAATAATTATATACCACATAATTTTTCCTTCTTCATCATTTAAGCCCTTAGTAAAACCTTTAATACACATGTTTAAAAAATCTTTAAAGAAGTAAACAAGTATAGCAAGTGCTGTCCCAAAATGTAATGCAATATCAAATGATAGTTCTAAGTCACTAGAAATGACATCCTTACCTAAAGATAAAATGTCTCTAAAAATTATTAAATGAGCTGAGGAAGATATTGGCAAGAATTCTGCAATTCCTTGTATTATTCCTAAAATTATAATAGCAAACATAAATTACACCTCTATTCTTATAATATGTTCTATTATACCATTAAATTTTTAAAAAAAATAACTTGATATATTATTTTACAAAATTTTATATATCAAATTATATTTTTCTACTAGTCTTTTTAGTATTTTTTTTAAACATAAGATTATCATAGATGTCCATATAATTGTCAACTAATATAAATTCTATTTTTTTCTTAATATCATCTGTTATTTCTTTTAAATCTTTTTCATTTTCTCTTGGAATAAAAATCTTTGTTACCATAGCCCTATAAGCACCAATTACTTTTTCTTTCAATCCTCCTATAGGTAAAACTCGTCCAGTTAAAGTAATTTCTCCAGTCATACCTATTTTAGAAGAAACAGGTTTTTTAGTAAACAGACTTATTAATGCAGTAGTAAGAGCTACACCAGCTGATGGCCCTTCCTTTTGAATTGCACCTTCTGGAACATGTATATGAATAGACTTTTCTTCTAAATCATCTATATTAATTTCAAATCTATCAGCATTAGACTTAATATAGTCTAAGGCGATCTTTGCTGATTCTTGCATTACTTCTCCTAAAGATCCAGTTAAAATTAGTTCCTCTTTTCCTTTAAACATAGTTGTTTCAATTGGTAAAATATCACCACCATATACAGTGTAAGCTAATCCATTAACAATACCAATCTGCATGTTGTCAGTATTATCATTGTAAAGATATTTTTTAACTCCTAAATATTCTTCAATATTATTAGCACTAATATTATATTTTTTCTTAATTTTATCAACTATTATTTTTTTAACTATTTTTCTCATTATCGTAGCTATTAATCTATCTAATTCTCTGACACCGGATTCTTTAGTGTAATTTCGAATTAATGTAAGTATTGCATTGTCATCAAAAGTTACTTGGCCTTCTTTTAAACCATGCTCTTTTGATTGATTTATTATTAAATGTTTTTTAGCTATATCCAATTTTTCAAATTCAGTATATGATGACAATTCTATTATTTCTAATCGATCGCGAAGTTCTTCTGGTATTTGTGATAAATAGTTTGCTGTTGCAATAAACATAACATTACTAAGATCGAATTCTTCTTCAAGATAATGGTCAACAAAATATTTATTCTGCTCTTTGTCTAAAACTTCTAGTAAACTTGAAGCTGGATCACCTTTAATATCTTTAGTCATTTTATCTATTTCATCTATTATAAATACTGGATTTTTAGTTCCTGCTCTTTTCATTCCTTGAATTATAAGTCCAGGGGCTGCCCCAATATAGGCGCGACGATGTCCAATTATTTCAGCTTCATCATTAATTCCACCAACAGAAATTTTTGTCACTTTTCTATTTAAACTTTTAGCAATATTTTTAGCAAATGTTGTTTTACCTACTCCTGGAGGGCCAACTAAACAAATTATAGGACTACGAAGATTATCCGTGTTTTGTTTAACTGCTAAATATTCTATCACTCTATCTTTAACGTTATCGAGACCGTAATGAGTACTATCTAATATTTCTCTTACTTTATTCAAATCTTTTCTATCATCTGTATAATTATTCCACGGTAAATTAATTAACCATTCTATATAATTACGAATCATTCCAGTTTCTGGAGATGAAAAATTAGATATTGAATATTTATTAAGTTCAACAAGCAATTTCTCTTTTACTTTTTTAGGACATTCTAGTTTATTAATCTTATCTCTTAAAGTTTCTACTTCATTTTGTTCCTCTTCCCCTAATTCTTCTCTTATAGCTTTAATTTTTTCACGCAAAACGAATTCTTTTTGAGTTTGGTCTAACCCATTAGCAACAGTTGCCTCTATTTTTTGTTCAAGACGCATTATTTCAATATCCTTATTTATGTCGTCAAGAATCATCTTTACTCTAGAGGTAGAAGAAAATTCTTTCAAATATTCTTTTTTTCTTTCATAATTAATTGGTAAATATAAAACAATTATATCAGTTAATTTTTCAATACTATTAATTCCAGCAGTTTGCGATAAAATTGTATTTGACATATAAGGTATTTCTTTTACATAAACATCAATGTGTTTATTCAAAGCCCTTGTATAAGCAATTTCTTCTTTTACACTCATTTCTTCAATTGGTGCATTGCTATATAAAGCTTCGTATAAACCGTCATCTTTAGAGTATGCATAGATTCTCACTCTATTTTCACCTAATAATATTATTCGCGTCTTACCATTTGGCATATCTAATTTCATTTTTATTTTACCAACGATACCATAATTTGGCAATTCATCTATCTCTGGACTACTCTCTAAACTATCTTTAGGATTAACAATTAAAATATTATTTTCATAACAAGATTCAGATAACGATATTAGCTTTTTATCATTGTCATTTTCAAATTCTAATCTAATCTCATTATAAGGAAATAACACCATATTTTTAAGCAAAAGCACTGGTAAATTACTTTTCATTATGGGTACACCTCCACAAAATCATGCTTTCTATTATAACTTTTCTATAATTAAAATGCAATAAAAAAGACAATTTTTACATTGCCTATAAAAATAAATAATTTATTTTTTTGTAATTTCTATTCCTAACTCTAAAAGTTGTTTAGAACTTACTTTGTTTGGTGCTTCTGTCATTAAACATGACGCACTAGCAGTCTTAGGAAATGCTACAACATCTCTAATATTATCAGTATTAACAAGTATCATAATTAATCTTTCAAGACCTATACCTACTCCACAGTGTGGTGGTGCTCCATATTTAAAAGCTTCTAAAAAGAATCCAAATTTTTCTTCTGCCTCTTTTGGTGTCATATTTATTGCCTCGAAAACTTTCTCTTGGATATTGCTATCATGAATTCTAACTGATCCACTAAGAAGTTCATACCCATTTAAAACTAAATCATAAGCACGTGAATAACAATTTTCTTTATCTGTAAGAAGTTTATCTACGTCCTCTAATCTTGGAGAAGTAAATGGGTGATGGGCAGCAACATATCTGTTTTCTTCTTCAGAAAATTCAAACATTGGGAAATCTGTAACCCATAAAAAATTATAATTTTCTTCATTTATTAAATTATATTTATTTGCTAATTTAGTTCTCAATGCACCTAATGCCGTTTTTACAATTTGTTTTTTATCAGCTATAATGAAAATAATATCATTTTCCTGTAAATTTAATTTTTCTACAAGTTTTTCTTGCTCATTTTCATTTAATATTTTTGAAATTGATCCAGATAAAATTCCATCATTATATTTTAAGTATGATAATGCTTTTGCCTTATATATTTTTACAAATTCATTATATTTATCAATATCTTTTCTTGATATTGTAGAAGCTAGCCCTCTTAATACAATTGCATTTATTATTCCACCATTTGCTATTATATTACTAAAAATTTCAAAGAAGGTTTTACTGAATATTTCTGTAATATCTTCTATTTCCATTTCGTATCTAGTATCTGGTTTATCAGTACCAAAGCGATTAATACATTCATCATAAGTAAGTCTTGCAAAATTATCTAATTCAACATTTTTTATATTTTTAAATATTTCTTTCATTAGGCCTTCTACTACTGAAAATATATCATTCTCAGAAGCAAAACTCATTTCAATATCAATCTGAGTAAATTCGGGTTGTCTATCAGCACGTAGATCTTCATCACGAAAGCATCTAGCTATTTGAAAGTATTTTTCCATTCCACCAATCATCAAAAGTTGTTTAAAAATTTGCGGAGATTGTGGTAAAGCATAAAAATTACCATTAGAAATTCTTGATGGAACTAAATAATCTCTTGCCCCTTCTGGAGTAGGAACACACAAAATTGGCGTTTCAACCTCTATAAATCCATTTTTAGATAAAAAATTTCTGGTAATCATTGTAACATTATGACGTAGAATAAGGTTATTTTTAATCATATCTCGTCTTATATCTAAATATCGATATTTTAGTCTTGTATCTTCTAGTGCTGTTGTATCATCTGATATTTCAAAAGGAATATCAATTGAAGGATTAATAAGTTCTAATTTATCTACTAATACTTCTATATCACCAGTTTTAAGTTTTAGATTTTTACTTTCTCTTTCGTTTATTGTCCCTGTTACACTTATTACTGATTCACTTTTCAATGATGAAGCTAAATCATAACATTCATTTTCTGGAGTAACAACAACTTGAATTATACCAGAACGATCTCTTAAATCAATAAAAACAAGCCCACCTAAATTTCTTTTCTTTTGAACCCAACCATAAAGTTCTACAGTCTTACCAACATCTTCAATATTAAATTGACCATTATTATATTTTTTCATCATGACCTCCACATTCACATTCATCATAATCAATATCTGATAATTCATCATTTAAATGCTCATCTAAATAATAAATTAAATAGTCTATTCCTATTAATTCTTCTTCTTTTGTTTTATTATCTTTTATTTTTATTTCATCATTTTTTAAATCTTCATCATTTAAAATTATTAAATATTTACTTTTTAACCTATCTGCTTGTTTAAATTGAGCTTTTAATCCACGGCTCATGTATTCTGTTTCAACGCGAAAACCATTACCACGTAAATATTGAACCAATGAAGTGGCATACTTTTTTTCAGTTTCCGATACATACATTACAAAAACTTCAACGTCATCAACTATCGGTAATTTAACTTTTTCCAAATCTAATGCTTGAATAATTCTACCAATTCCACAAGCAAATCCGATACAAGAAGTATTTGGTCCTCCTAAAGTATCTACTAATCCATTATAACGTCCTCCACCTGCTAAAACATTATTAGAACCAAACCCCTCAACATCAGCTTCTATTTCAAAGACAGTATGATTATAATAATCTAATCCCCTTACAATTCGATAATCAACTTCGTAATCAACACCTAATTCATCAAGAAAAGACTTTACTTCTTCAAATCTTTTCTTACTTTCTTCATTTAAATAATCAAGTGTTTTAGGAGCTTCTTTTAATAATGGATTATCTTTATCAACTTTACAATCTAAAATTCTAAGTGGATTTTTTTCTAATCTATCATTACAATCTTCACATAATTCTTTAATATGTGGTCTAAAGTACTCTAATAAAGCCTTGCGATAATTATCACGTGATTCTCTATCTCCCAAAGAATTAATCTTTACTTTAACGCCTTTTAAACCTAACATTGATAAAAGAACAACTGGTATAGAAATAACTTCAGCGTCAACCATTGGATCATCAGTTCCTAAAACTTCAACTCCAAATTGAGTAAATTCTCTATCTCTTCCTGATTGTGGTCTTTCATAACGATACATTGTTCCATTATAATATAACTTTACTGGTTGATTAGCATCTCCATACATTTTATTTTCAATATAACTTCTAACAATACCTGCAGTTCCTTCAGGACGTAGAGTCATATTGCGATCTGCTCTATCTTTAAAATCATAAGTTTCTTTAGTAACTACATCAGCAGTTTCACCAATACCACGATGAAATAATTCACTAGATTCAAATATTGGTGTTCTTATGTAACTATAATTATATTTTTCCATTAATGAATCAATAACTTTATTTATGTATTGCCATTTTTTAGCATTCTCACCATAAATATCATAACATCCCTTTGGTTTACTTATCATATAAATTCCTCCTAAAATAAAAAGGTAGCAACATAAGGACGAATAAATCGTGGTGCCACCTTAATTCCATAAAATAAAATATGCTCATATCTTAACGCGAATACACGAATCTTCGTAGTAGCAAATGTCATTCATTAATCAAATTTAAGTATTTTCACCAGACATACTCTCTCTAAAAAATTAAAATTAATTACTATTTTTGCAAGAAGTTATTTATATTTTACAACATTAATACTTTTTTTTCAATAATTATAAACTAATTTTATAGATAATATTAATATTTTTACCTTTGATCACTAATTGTTGCATTACTATTGCTAGATGACAATATAGAAAGTGGATCATATGGTGCACCAGTTATTGTTCCTGCTAAAAGAGCAATGTCGACAGCATTTTCTGGATTACCCCACGAATTTCCAGAAAATAAAAATATTGCTCTATCGACAACATAGCCTCTAGTATTGTATACAACGTTATTCATAATTGTCCCAGTCGAATTTGGATTTAAATATGCTGGTTGTCGCAAAGTATAAAAAATATTATTTCTTGCTAATAAGTTAGTAACATTAGGTTGAGTTACAAAAGCTCTATTTACTACCCAAGTTGAAGAATCACCTGACTGATTAGGTCCATAAATTTGACAATTTAAAATTTGATTATTATTGCCTGCGATTTGAATAAATTCAACTGGATAAGGTATATCACTTGTCATGTTAAGATTATCGATTGTAATATTGTCATTATTACAAAGGAATGGTACTACTGAATTTTGTAATAGAATTATAGCTCCAGGCATACCTTTAATAGTTAATCCTGATATGTTTAAGACTATTTGCTGAGTAATGGGATAAGTACCACTTAAAATATTAATAGTTCCGTTATTTTTCGCTACAGCTAATGCTTGTTCAATTGTTTGAAATGGTGCATTCTGCGTTCCGTCCCCTCCTGGTTGAGCTGTAGATTGAACATATAAATTATATGGATTTGCTTGAATACTTCCAGTAGCGCCTTGAGGACCTGCTGGGCCTGTTGCTCCTTCCGGCCCGGTTTCCCCTTGAGGACCTGTTGGGCCAATTACACCCTGTGGTCCTGTTGGTCCAGTTGGACCTGTTGGGCCAATTACACCCTGTGGTCCAGTTGGTCCAGTAGCACCCTGTGGTCCAGTTGGTCCTTGTAGTCCTGGAACAGCATACACTCGTATGCATGGTGCACAATTATTTAAATTATTTTCATTTTCTTTGTAGCAAAACATAAAACCTCCATTATATTCTTGTATATTATATGATTTCAAGAATATACTGATTTTACATTTAAATCACATTAAAGTTATATTTTTTTAAATACTTTTATAGGTTTAATTTTTTTTATATTTTTTTCATAAGTCTTATATATAGCAAGTACTTCATTATTATTATTTTTAAAAACTATAATATCACTATTATAAATATTATCTAAGATACTACCATTTTCTATTTTACTTTCTAAATTACTATTAACTACAATACTAGGATATTTTTCTAATCCTCTTTCTAGTGGTAATATTTTAAAATTATTATTTTCTATATCACTAATAGTTATCGCTTCGTCAATATTAAAGTTACCTTGTCGTATTCTTTGTAAACTACTCATCGTACAGGGAATTTTAATTTCATTACCAATATCTCTAATAAGGCTTCTAATATAAGTTCCTTTACTGACTACTGCTCTAAAGCTAAATTCGTCATGGTTAGAACTTAAAAGCTCAATTTCATAAATTTCAACTTCCCTTTTAGGCAAAACAACAGATTCTTTCTCTCTTGCATATTTATAAAGTCTTTTACCATTAACTTTAACAGATGAATAAAGAGGAACTTCTTGAAAATATTTCTTTTTAAATTTATTTATGGTTTTAAATAATAAATCTTCGTTTAAAAAATATTCTTCCTTTTTTTCAATAATGTTTCCAGAAATATCTAAAGTATCTGTAGATATTCCAAGTTTTACCTTTGCTATATATTCTTTAGTATCATTATTCATAAATTCTAAAACTTTAAGACCATCATTAATAGCTAAAACTAAAACACCAGTTGCTATAGGATCAAGGGTTCCACAGTGACCAATCTTTCTTGTATTTAAAAGTCCACTTACAATATTTACTATATCTCTACTAGTATATCCACTAGGTTTATCTATTATTATTAATCCACTATTCATACAATTTATTTCTCTCCTAACAATAAATTTATTATATTACAATTTTAGCAAAATTAACAATATATAATAGTATTAAACAGTAAAAATAGCAAATGAAATAAACTTAAAAGAATTTAAAGCGTTAATTTATTTTATTTGTTATTTATTCATCTGACGATATTCTTGACAAAATTGCAAAAATATTGTATAATTACCTAGTTTTTTCGAAAGGGATGAAATAATGCATAAAATATTAAATGAATTGCCAATAGAAACAGATCTTAAACAGTACTTTAAATATATGGAACGTACCTATGGAGAAGAAGTTGCTATAAATACGGCATTAGAAAATGAAGGAATTTGTAGCTCATTATTAGACTATAGTGATAGATTTGATAAATATCAAGATTTAGACGTTTATTTAGCAATATTTAGATCATGTGTTTTATCAAAAAATAGTAATGTATATGTAGAGTATGCTAGACTTTGCATTTCAACAGGGATGATAGATGAATTGCTTATTTTTGTAGATTCAAATAAAAAATTAAAGTATGAATTAATAAAAAAGTTTTTAGAACAAATTTCATTAACATCTGAACAATTATATAATTATTTAAAACAAGGTAAAAACTCAAGAAGCATAGTAAGCAGCTTAAATAAGCTTAATGAATACTATTTGAATATGGAAATTCCAAAAACACCTAAACATAAATTAAAAACTAAATAAAAAAAGTTACAATATTTGTAGCTTTTTTTATTTAATAATTTCTTTTTGACATTTTGGGCAATAATAAGTTCCTCTACCACCAACCCTAATCTTTACAATTTTCGTTTTACAGGTATAACATTCTTCCCCTTCTCTTTGATGTACATTTAAGTTATTTTGAAATAATCCAGTAACTCCCTCTTCAGAAGTATAGCTTCTAATTGTTGTACCACCTTCTTCTATTGCTTTATCTAATAC
This sequence comes from uncultured Bacilli bacterium, assembly GCA_944372425.1. Classification (GTDB taxonomy): domain Bacteria; phylum Bacillota_I; class Bacilli_A; order RF39; family UBA660; genus RUG13868. The sequence continues at coordinate 14,550 of CALVZC010000011.1, read as the reverse complement.
TTTAGTTGTATTTTTTATTATATTATCAAAGTCAACATCAGTAAGTAAATTAGGTTTTGTTAATGGATTAACTTTTGATAAAAATAAAATTTCATCTGCGTAAATATTACCTATACCTGTTATAATACTTTGATCCAAGAGGATTGTTTTTATAGGCAATTTTTTATTTTTTAGTTTTTCTTTTAAATATTCTACGTTAAGATTTTTATCCCATGGTTCTAATCCTAGTTCTGTATATGGTTTCATAGTTAAAAGTTTGTCTTTAGGGATAAGCATAACTTTAGCAAATTTTCTAACGTCAGCAAATCTTAATTCAATTTCATCATCTAAAAGGAAAATGATATGTTCATGTTTATTTATTTCATCGTTTTTGTTTCTAAAGAAGAATTTCCCTTCCATTCGTAAATGAAATAATAAATAATCAGTATCTAATTCTACAACAATCCATTTTCCCCTAGTAGTAATACTATTAATTGTTTGATTTTTAATACATTTTTTAAAAGTAACAATATCTGGATAATCTATCATTTTAGGATAAAGAATATTAACATCTATTATTTTTTTGCCTAGAATTTTTTTTTCTAGTTTTTTAGCAACTGTTATTACTTCCGGTTTTTCTGGCACGATATCACTCCTTACTACTTGGCTTCATACCAATTTATTCCTTTATTTATATCAACAACTAATGGAACAGACAATTTATAAGTATTTTCCATTATATTTTTAACTATTGCCTCAACCTCTTTTTCTTCACTTTTTAAGACATTAAAAACTAATTCATCATGAACTTGAATTAACATTTTACTTTTTAAATTTCTCTTGTTAAATTCATTATATATCTCTACCATTGCTTTCTTTAGAATATCTGCACTTGTTCCCTGAATTGGTGTATTTAAGGCCATTCGCTCACCACTACTGCGAATCATATAATTCTTATTTTTTAATTCATCAATTGTTCTTTTTCTATTCATTAAAGTGGTAACATATCCTTTTAAATGGGCTTCTTTTATTACTTCTTTCATATATTCACTAATTCTTGGATACGTTTTTAAATAATTATCAATAAATTCTTTAGCATATGAAACATCAATATTTAAATCTTCACTTAAGCCAAAACTACTGATACCATAAAGTATTCCAAAATTTACAGCTTTAGCTTGTCTTCGCATATTCGAATCTACCATTTCTATTGGTACACCAAAAATATCACTTGCCGTTTTTGCATGAATATCTTGATTTTCTATAAATGCTTTAATTAAATTATCTGCTTTAGAAATATGAGCAAAAACTCTAAGTTCTATTTGAGAATAATCACTTGATAATATTATTGAATCTTTATCAGGTAAAAAAGCTTTTCTTATTAGTTTCCCATATTCTAAGCGAATAGGAATATTTTGAAGATTAGGACTAGATGAGGATAATCTTCCAGTTCTAGTTAAAGTTTGATTAAATATTGTATGAATTCTACCATCACTAGCTACTTCATCAATAAGACCAGCTACATAATTATTATATAATTTTGCAAGTATTCTATATTCTTCTATTTTATTTATTATTGGATGCAAATTAACAATCTTATCTAAAATATCTTTACTTGTTGAATAATTATTATCTTTAATTTTTTTAGGATATGGTATTCTTAATTTGACAAATAAAACATCACTTAATTGTTTTGGAGATAAAATATTAAATTCGCATCCTGCTAATTCATAAATTTCCTTAGATAATTTTTTTATTTGCTTTTCTATTTCATTACCCATTTCTTTCAAATAATTTACATCTACTTTGATACCCGTTAATTCCATATCTGCTAAAACATAAACAAGTGGCATTTCTATCGAATTAAACAAATAACTTTCTTCCGATTTTTCAATTTTATCTAACATTTCTTTTCTAGTATCATAAATATATTTAGCTTTTTTGCAACAATTTTCAGCCACTACATCTAAAGTTGGACATTTTAATTTAGCAGCACTTTTAAACTCTTCTTCATAAAATTTAACATCGATATTATCATTTCGCATTATATAACTAATATCATCTTTAACATTATAATTTAATAAATAACCTGCTATCATTGCATCATAATTGCAATTATTAATTAATAAATTATTTTTCTTTAAAACAACAATAAGCTTTTTTAAATCATAAGTAAATTTTTCATATTCATTTTCCAATAGTAACTCAGGATTTTCCATTACTAAGTCAAAAGGAATATAATAGCAATTAATACCATCATATATACCTATTCCTAGTGGTTTACTTTTATGATAATTGTATCCTAATAATTCTAAATATATAGAATATTCACTATTTAACTTTACATCATTAATATCTTCTACAATTTTATATTCAAAAGAAGTATTGGAATTTATATTGTCTTTTAAATCTTCACTCTTTATATCCATCTTTTTAATAAGAGAATAAAATTCAAGGTCTTCTAAAATTTCTATATATTTAAACAAATCATAACCTTTATATCTAATTTTTTCAAAATCTGTATCTATGGGAACATCAGTATAGATAGTTGCTAAATCGTAACTCATGTAAGCTGATTTTTTGTCAGAAACAAGTTTTTCTTTTACTTTACCTTTAATATTATCTATATTATTATACAAATTATCTAAAGTTTCATATTCTTTTAAAAGATTTATTGCAGTTTTTTCACCAATTCCCTTTACTCCAGGAATATTATCAGAAGAGTCTCCCATTAATGCTTTTAAATCAACCATTCTTGGTGGTTCAATACCATAAGTATTTAAAAACTCTTTATGGGTCATACGAATACTACCGGTTTGTTTTAATAATTTTACTTCAACTTCATCAGTTATAAGTTGTAGTAAATCCTTATCACTACTTATAATAACGCCATTAAATTCTGGATTATTATTACACTTTTTAGCAAATGTCCCAATAATATCATCAGCTTCATAATTATCTATTTCAAAATATTTTATTCCCATAGCTTCAACTAATTCTTTTGCTTTAGGAAATTGTATTTTTAATTCATCTGGCGTATCCATTCTACCATCTTTGTAATTTAAATATTTATCATGTCTAAAAGTCTTACCTTTATCAAAGGCAATCATAATATAGGTTGGATTTTCTTCTTGTATAATTTTATTAATCATATTAACTAGTCCATATAATGCATTTGTAGGAAATCCTTTAGAATTTTTCATAATATTTCCGTTATATGCTGTAGCATAATAACTTCTAAAAAGAATATTATTGCCATCGATAAGAATAACCTTTTCCATATATATCACCTTTTAATATTATACCAAACAAAACAAAAGAGATAAACATTAATAATAAAGTTTGTAATAAATTCAAAATAAACGTAGATTTTTTTTGAAAGTGCACAATTAATGTGCAGTTAGTTTTAAAAAAGTATATAATATCTTCTTAAGCAATTTGTTTGTCATTAAAGGAGGTATTGAAAATGGCAAAGTATTGTCACTTATCTTATGAAGATAGAAAAAATATTGAAGATGGATTAAATGAAAATAAATCTATTAATCAAATTGCTAAAGAGTTAGGGAGAAATCATTCTACTATTTTAAGAGAAATAGATAGAAATAAAAAATATTCTGAACCATCAGCTTGGAATAATTATAAAATTAATCATCCTGATTTAGATTTATCATGTGAAAGGTTAAAACATTCCCCATATGTTTGTAATGGTTGCAAGTCTAGAAGTGGTTGCAGAAAAATTAGATGGACTTATTATGCTAGAGAATCTCAAAAAGCTTATGATGAATTGATTAAATCTTGTAGACAAGGTATTAATTTGACTTTAGAGGAAATTCATATTATTAACGAAAATATAACTCCACTAGTTAAGAAAGGACAAGCAACTAATCATTTATATATTAATCACCCCGATATTTTAGATTTTTCTAAACCATCTTTTTATAATTATGTAAATAAAGGTGTTTTTGATTTTAAGCCTATTGATTTTCCTAGAATTGTAAAATATAAAAAAGAAACAACTCAAATAATAGAAGATCAAGAAAAGAACGTGAAATTTTAATAGGAAGAAAATATACTAACTTTATAGAATTTATTTCTAATAATCCTGATTTAAATATTGTTGAAATGGATACTGTATGTGGTTTGCAAGCTGAATCAGATTGTTTCCTTACATTATTATGGAAAAAATCAAAATTTATGCTTATATTTAAATTAAAAAATCAAACTACTGATGAGGTATCTAGAATATTCAAAATATTTCAAAATCTCATTCCTTTAGATGTTTATAAAAATTTGTTTTCTATAATACTTACAAATAATGGTCATGAATTTTTTGATGTAAATAGTATAGAATGCATACAAGATACTGGTGAATATGTTACTCATTTATTCTTTTGTGATCCACATATGTCATGTCAAAAAGGAATGATTGAAAAAAATCATGAATTTATTAGATATGTTTTACCTAAAGGTTCTTCCTTCAAAAATATTACACAAGAAGATTGTGATTTAATTATGAATCATATTAATTCATTATGTAGAGATTCGTTAAATGGGAAATCACCTTATGAAGCAATGTTATTCTTGTGTGATGAATATATATTAAAAATATTAAATTGTTATTACATTGTTAATGTAGACGTTGTGCACTTAGTTTAAAAAAAGTACAATTTCTACACTTTTTGACGTGGAACAAAATCCTTTGTCGATATATAATATATCACATTTTTCAATTTTTGTTTACTTTTTCTTCTCTAAACGACTAGAAAATGTGCATTTTCTTATGAAAATACACATTTTAAGTCGTAATGCACTTAATTGTGCACTTTACTTAGAATTTAACGAATTCAAAATAAAAAAATAGTTATACATTCTTAACTAATATTACTATTTTATTTAACAAATATAAATTGTATCAAAATCTCTATTTCTAAGATTTTAGATTATTGTTAAATAATATGATAATTTAATATTACCATATTATTACAAATAATTATTTATAAAAATAATAATTTTTTACTTTGCAAGATTTTCATAAAAAAACATTTATATAAACCTATAAATATTCTTTTAACACATCAACACTTTTTTCTTGAAAAGCTAATAATTTCTTTGCCAAATTTACAATATCTTTGTTAACATCTTTTTCAAAAGAATCTATTTTTTTTGTAATATTAACTATTCCCATAACTAAACCTTGAATAACTATATCACTAATTTTAGAATCACTGTTATCTTTTTTTACATTTAAATGGATTCCTTCTTTAGCCCCCATTTTAGCCATAAAACTAACTTTTTTAGGTTTAATTTTGTGTTCTTTTAAAATCTTTTTAGATTCTTTTAAATATTTTTCATATTCTTTAAGAATATCTTCTACTACTTTTTTAATTTTATTATCTTTTCCTTGAAGTTCTTCTAATAACTTAGTCAAAGTTATAGTAGCCATTTCACAATCTTCATAAATATATTCTAATAATTCATTTGTTTCATCCATATAATATCACCAATAATAGTATGGATTAAATTAAAATAAATTATACATATATTATTCAAAATTTAATTCATAATTATTTTAAACATTTTACCTAAACTTTTATCATTGCAATTACTTTAATTACCACTTACTACTATTATATTACTAATTATATTTCTTTTAATTCTTTTTTTACTTCTTCAATAATTTCATTTAAATTATTTATTTTAGTCCCACCACCTTGAGCAAAAGTAGAACTACCACCACCGTTTCCACCTGCCATTATTGAAGCTTTTTTTACAAGAAGACCTGCTGAAAAGTTTATATCACTACTACACTTACAAACAAAATTGACATTTTGATCTCTAACATTGGCCAAAAATACAATACCTTTCTTCATAGTGTTAATTAATTTATCACAAATATCTTTTAAAATGTTTAAATCCATGTTAGAAGTTTGCATTACAATAGCATCAATTCCATTTATCTCTATTTTTTCATTCAAATATTTATCTAAATCATAATTTATTTTTTTACTTTTTTCTTCATTATATTTTTTTTCTAAATTTCTTACTTCTGTTTGAATATATTCATATTGATTTTTATTATAGATAATATCTTGATATGAATTTACTCCTCTTTCATCAAAGATAACATTAAAATCTAAAGAAATATTTTCTTTTTCTGCTAAATTTATTATATTATTTGCTTTTTCTAAAAGTTTTTTAATTTCTTCTACATATTTAGAAACTGCTTCTGATATAAGAATAGGTACCATATCATTAGTACATCCTTCTAATCTATATAAGTTACTTCCTTTTGATTCAACTTTTAATATAGCAAACTTTTCAATTTCATCAGTTGACTCTATATGTGTACCTCCACATAATTCTATAGAACTTCCAATTTTAACAACTCTAACTACATCTTTGTATTTATCAGAAAACAATGCCATTGCACCCATTCTTTTTGCTTCTTCTAAACTCATATTAGATATTTCTGTTTTTAAATGTTCCTTAATAATCTCATTAACTTTATTTTCAATTTTAATTACATCTTCATCATATATTTTTCCACTAAAAGTAAAATCAAAGCGCATTCTTTCATCATCCACATAACTACCTGCTTGCTTTATAGTAGAAGATAAATTATCTTGCAAAGCTTTTTGAATAATATGAACCATACTATGATTAACTCTAATTTTTTTCCTGCGCTCATCCATTATTTTCATTATACATAAATCATCAACTCTTAATGTCCCTTCAATAATTTCAACTTTATGCAAATGTTGTCCATTAGGAGCTTTTTTTACATCTAAAACTTTAGCTTTCAAATTATCATTTTTAATTGCTCCAATATCACTAACCTGACCTCCACTTTCAGCATAAAAACAAGTCCTATCAAAAATAACATATCCATAATCACTTATTTCATTAACAAATTTTCCATCTTTAAAAATTCCGATGACCTTACAATTATCAAGCTCAAAATCATCATAAGAAAATACACTTGGTGCAACAAAAGATAATAATTCTTCATTTTGTATATTCATATTAGCTTCTTGTTTTCTACTCTCTTTAGCTACTTTTTTGGCTTCTTCCATGTATTTATTAAATTCTTCTTCATCAACTGTCATATTCTCATCATTTAAATATTCAACAGTAAGTTCAAATGGAAATCCATAAGTATCATATAACTTAAAAGCATCATATCCACTAATTGTTCCATCTTTTGATTCATTTATAAGCTCAATTAGTTTTTTCTCACCTGCTCTTAATGTATCATTAAATAAATTTTCTTCATCTAATATTAATGTTTTTACAAACCCTTTTGTATCCAATAATTTAGGATATGAATCTTTCATTATTTCAACAACATCATCAACTAATTTATACATAAATGGTTCATTAATATCAAGTTTTCTTCCCATTCTTACACTTCTACGCAGTAATCTACGAAGTACATAGCCTCTGTTACTATTTTCAAATATAGCACCATCAGACAATGCCATAGTAATTGCTCTAATATGGTCTGCAATAACTTTAAATGCAACTTCTCCATTATATTTTTTACCAGAAATACTTTCAATTCTTTTAATTATTGGTACAAATAAATCTGTATCAAAATTAGAATCGACACCTTGAAAAATACAACACCATCTTTCAAGACCTGCACCAGTATCTATATTTTTATGAGGAAGTTCTTTATAAAGACTTCTATCTAATCCTGGCTCTGAATTGTACTGACTAAAAACATTGTTCCAAATTTCAACAAATCGTTCTTGCTCTTCATCATTTTTAAATTTTTCTAACGCAGTTCCATCTGGATCATATTTTTCTCCGCGATCAAAGAAAATCTCTGAATCCGGTCCACATGGTCCACTACCAATTTCCCAAAAATTACCGGGAAGTCTAACAATATGACTAGAATCTAAACCAAGACTTACCCATTTGTTATATGCTACTTCATCAGTCATATAAATAGTAGCATATAATAAATCTTTTGGAATATCAAAATAATCAACACTTGTTAAAAGCTCATAAGCAAATTCTAAAGCTTCTTCTTTAAAATAATCACCTATTGAAAAATTACCCATCATTTCAAAAAAAGTCTGATGTCTTTTAGTAACTCCTACATTTTCTATATCATTAGTTCTTATACATTTCTGAATACTAGTTAGACGTTTATTATCAGGTACAATTGTTCCATCAAAATATTTTTTTAATGGTGTAACTCCAGCATTTATAAAAAACAAACTATCATCATCCTCTGGAATCAAAGATGCACTCTCTATAACTGTATGTCCTTTTGATTTAAAAAAATCTAACCATATATTTCTAATTTCTGTACTACTTAATTTCTTCATTGCAATTACCTCTTTTTTCATTAAATAAATTTAAAATAACATTTACAACTTCCTCAATATTTAAGTTTGTAGTATCCACTTCAATTGCATCTTCAGCTTTCTTTAAAGGGCTGTTTTTCCTGTGTGAATCACGATAATCACGCTCTATCATTTCTTTTTCAACATCTTCTTTTAATATATTACTATCTTTTTCTTTTAATTCTTTATAGCGTCTTTTTACTCTTTCTTCTTGTGTAGCAGTTAAAAATATTTTTAATGTTGCATCAGGTAAAACTACAGTACCTATATCTCTTCCATCCATAATAACATTATTTTTATTGCCTAAATCTTTTTGCATCGCAACAAGTTTTTCTCTAACTTTTAAATAGGTACTAGTAACAGAAGCATATTTTGATACTAAATCAGTTCTAATTAAATTAGTAACATTTTCATTATTCAAATAAATTTGCTGTTCACCATTTTCATATTTAATGTTTATATTTACATTTGATAGATTTTTCTCAATCTCTTCTTTATCTTCACATGAGATTTTATTTCTAATAAAATATAAACCCATTGCACGATACATTGCACCAGTATCTACATAAACAAAAGAAAGCTTTTTTGCTAACAATTTTGCTATTGTCGATTTTCCAGATGAACTTGGTCCATCTATTGCTATTTTATAATTCATAAAATTCTCCTCCTTTTTTACTATATCCTGTACTTTTAATTTTAAATTAAATATATTATCGTTCAAAATAGAATAGTTATAATTATATCCAAAATCTAAATCAGTTTCTGTAATGTGAGATTTTTCTTTAATTGTTAAACCATTTTCACAGTTTTTTCTTTCTATATGAATTATTATTATATCATTATATTCTCTTTTTAATTCATCTAATTCTTCTTTTAATCGCCCATCAGTTATAATACCAATATCAAAAAATTCACTTAAAATTTTAATATCTTCTTTAAGTCGATTAATTAAAAAATCATTCATTTTTAATTTATTCTTTATTAAATCTATTCCTAAATATTGCAAAAATGATCTAGGTTTATTATCTTCATTTCCATCCCAAGAAAAATATTCTTTTGCATACAAATAAAGAGGTGATGTTATCTTTAAAAGACATACTTTTTTATTATACTTTTCTAATTCTTCTTTTAATAAATTTGCAAAAGTGTTTTTTCCAGAACGAGCTTTCCCACATATTAAATATAATTTCATAAATTCTCCTTTATAGAAAAAGACCCAAAACATAGGATCAAATTTCTACGAACATCATTATATTTTAACAAAAGATTTATTAAAATGTTAAATTATATATTACTAATTTTGAATTTTTTCAAAAAACTCGTATTTCTCATCAAAAAAATTAAATATTATTTTTAAGCACGAAATTATAGGCGTTGATAAAATCATTCCCAAAATACCAAAAAAATAGCCAAATATTAGTAATCCTATAATAATCGTTACTGGATGTAATTTCATTGTTTTACTCATGACAACAGGTGTTAAAACATAACTTTCTAAAAATTGTGAAACTACTACTGCAATTAAAGAAAGCAATCCAACAAGTGGACTTATTGCAAATCCAACAACTACTGCAGGTACACCTCCTATATATGGTCCAATATATGGAATAATATTAGTTATTGCGCAAATTAAACCGAAAACCACAGGCGCTTTTAATCCTGCTAAAGTAAAACCAATAGATTGAACAGTAAATAAAATCAAAGTTACAAACAAAGTTCCTTGAACATAACTTTTCAAAGAATTATTAAGTCTATCAGTTAACTCAATAGTATCACTATGAGCTTTTTTGGGAATAAAGTTTAAAAGTTCCTTTCTGACATTATTAAAATCAAATAACATATAAAATCCAATAAAAAGACCAATAATAACATTTAATCCACCAGATATTATATTAGAAGCCGCATTTACTAATATTGTAGGTAAATCCACTGTTATAGAATTGCTAAATTCTTCAAATGCTAAATAAATATTAGCTTGAATAGTAGAAAAATCATAATTATATAAATTGTTAAGATCATCAAATAAATTGTCAATCCAACTATTCATATCATCAATAATTCCAGGAACTAAGCCGATTGCATCTTGTAATTGATCAACCAACGTAGGAATAACCATCCAAAAAAACAATACAATTAAAAATATAAATATAGTAAATACGCCAGCGACACTAATCGTTCTACTTGCGCCTTTTTTTTGTAGCAAAGATACAAGAGGGTCAAGTAACCATGCAATTACGATACCAATAAAAAATGGTGATATTATTTTTAAAACATTTAATATGCCTTTTAATATTCCCCAATCTTTTAAAAGATAACTCCCTAAAAATATTAGACTAGCAATACTTACAACAAAAAGTATTTTCAATAAATATTTACCAAGCCTAATAAGCTCATTCAAAGAATTAACATCTAATTTTTCTTCTCTATTTCTTAACTTAAGCATAATATTTTAACCTCCTAAATATATTATAACAAAAAAAATATAATGATACAAAAAAAACAATGTTAATTATGCCAAAAATGTAAAATTGAAATCTTACTAATTTTAATATAACACAAAAAAACTGCTTTTTAATATATTAAGCAATTTTTTATTTTCTATTTATTATTTATTTGGTTCATAACTTCTGAAGCAAAGTCCTCGTTCCTTTTTTCAATTCCTTCTCCAACTTCAAAACGTATTACCTTTTTAATTGTTCCACCATTAGACTTCACATATTCTTCAACAGTAACATCAGGATTTTTTATAAATTCTTGTTCTAATAAACAAACTTCTTTATAATACTTATTAATCCTTCCTGTTACCATCTTCTCAGCTATTTCTATTGGTTTTCCTTCATTAATAGCTTGTTCTTTAATTATTTCTCTTTCATGGTTCAAAATGTCTTCTGGAATTTCATCTCTTTTTATATAAGTTGGTCTCATTGCTGCAACATGCATACTAACGTCACGTGCTATTTCTTCATTAGTTCCTTCCAAAACACTAAGGACTGAAATCCTTCCACCCATATGTGAATATGAACCAAACACCTCATTTTCATTTTTTAAAATAAATTCAAATCTTCTAAAACTAATTTTTTCCCCTATTTTAGCTATTAAATTCACTAAATATTCACTAACAGTATCGTTACCTATTTTAAGATTTAAAGCATCTTCCATTGTAGTAGATTCATTATTTAAAATAGTTTTTCCAACATCAGTTATAAATTTCTTAAATTCTTCGTTTTTAGCAACAAAATCTGTTTCAGAATTAACTTCTAAGATAACAGCTTTGTTTCCTTCAATAATTATTTTACTAAGACCTTCAGCTGCAATACGTGATTCTTTTTTTGTTGCTTTAGAAATTCCTTTTTCTCTTAACCAATCAATAGCTTGTTCCACATTTCCATTAGCTGCTTCTAAAGCCTTTTTACAATCAAGCATTCCTGCACCAGTTTTTTCTCTTAAATTTTTTACATCGGTAGCACTAAACATATAAACAATCCTTTCTAGTAATAATTTTACTTTAAAGATGCTAATAATTCATCTTTTTTCATTTTAGAATATCCTTTAATTCCTCTTTCTTTAGCAAGTTCTTTTAACTCACTAAGAGTCATTTTATCTATTTCAACTATATTCTCTTTTTTTATTTCAGTAACTTCTTCAATTTTGCTATTTTTCTTTTCTACTTTTTTTTCTTTTTTTACAAATTTAACGTTTTTATCTTCTATGACGTCTTCTTTTTTTATTGCATTAATATTTTTTTCTTCTTTTTCAATTTCTAAAGCAAATTCATTAATTTCTTTTTCTTCTTTTTTATTTTTATTATTAGCTTTATTTTTATCTTCATCAGTTAAATAATCAATCATTTCTTTTCCAGTAACTTCAGCAATAGCATTAGTTAAAACTCCAATCATTAGTTTTACACTTCTTACTGCATCATCATTTCCTGGAATAACATAATCAACCATATCAGGATCACAATTTGTATCTACTACACCGAATACAGGAATATTTAGTTTTCTAGCTTCTCTTATAGCAATTTCTTCTTTTCTTGGATCTACAATAACCAATGCATTTGGAAGCTTCTTCATTTCTCTTATTCCTCTTAAGTTTTTATTTAATTTATCATATTCTTTCTTTATTTTAATAACTTCTTTTTTAGGAAGTAATTCAAACGTTCCATCAGCTTCCATTTTTTCTATTTCTTCAAGTCTTTTAATTCTAGATCTAATAGTTTTAAAATTAGTAAGTGTACCACCTAGCCATCTTTCATTAACAAAATACATTTCCGTTCTTACAGCACTTTCTTCTGCTGCTTCTTGTGCTTGTTTTTTAGTACCTACAAATAAAACTTTACCATCATTTTCAGCAATTTCCTTCATAGCAGCATAAGCTTCTTCTATTTTCTTTGCTGTTTTTTGTAAATCTATTATATATATATCATCACGAGATGTATATATATATTCTCCCATTTTAGGATTCCATCTTCTCTTTTGGTGTCCGAAATGCACACCTGCTTCTAATAAATAACTCATTGACACTACTGCCATATTCTATTTCTCCTTTTCGTTTTCTATCTTCTATTAATTTCTAATAATACCAACCATATTAGGCACTAGGTAATTAAATCCATTAATATGTTTATTTTTCTTCTTTTTTTGTAGTTTTTCTAGTTGTTGTTTTTTTCTTTTCAACATTTTCTTTATTATCTTCTACTTCTTTTATTTCATTACTAATTGTTTCTTTTTTCTTTGTTGTTTTTGTAGAAGACTTTTTCTCTTTAGTCTTATTTTCTTTAGTTTCTTCTACTTTAATAACTTCTACTTCGTTTTTTATTTCTTTTTTTGATGAAATAATTTTTCCATCAAGACCAAGCTTTGCCTGTTTTACAAGTTCACTAAAAGCTTTAGAATCACAAATTGCTATTTCTGATAACATTTTTCTATTTACTTCAATACCAGCTTTATTTAATCCCTCAATGAATCTTGAATAACTTATTTCATTTTCACGACAAGCGGCATTAATTCTAGCAATCCATAATTTTCTAAAATCTCTTTTCTTTTGTCTTCTATCTCTAAAAGCATATTGTCCCGAATGCATTAGTTGTTCTTTTGCAGTTTTATAAAGTCTATGCTTACTTCCAAAATAACCTTTAGCAGCTTTTAATACTTTCTTATGACGTGCTCTAGTAGTTACACTGTTTTTTACTCTTGTCATCTTAACTCCTCCTAACTATATTACTTTCTTTAATCTGTTGTAATCAGCTTTACTTAAAACACTATTTTTTCTTTTACTTCTATTAACTGCGCCACTTTTCTTTCCGGTTTTATGATTTAGTCCTGCTTGACGCAAAGTAATAGTTCCACTCTTTCTTACTTTCAAAACTTTACTTAAACCACTATGTTTTTTTATTTTTGTCATATTATATTCCTCCTACTTTGATTTTCTTGGTATTAATAACATAATCATATTTTTTCCATCAAGTTTAGCATCTTGTTCTATATCTGAAATATCCTTAAGTCTTTCAGCAAAATTTTTTAAAACATCTAATCCTAGTTCTGTATGAGCCATCTGTCTTCCTCTAAAGCGAACAGTAAGTTTAATCTTATCACCTTTTTCTAAATATTTTGTAATTTGCTTAATTTTTGTTTCAACATCACCTACATCGATAGATGGTGACAATCTAAACTCTTTTAGTTCCTGTAAAGTAGCGCGTTGCTTTTTCAAAGCTGCTTTTTCCTTTTTACTTTTCTCATACTTATACTTATTATAATCCATAAGTTTACAAACTGGTGGATTTCCATTTGGTCCAATTAAAACTAAATCTAATCCAGCATAATTTGCCAAAATCATCGCATCTTTAATCGATTTAACTCCTGTCTGTTCTCCATTAGGACCAATAACTAATACTTGGGGAATCTTAATTTGCTCATTAATTAACAAATTATTTTTTGAATTTGCTATATAAAACACCTCCAATAAATATAAAAAAGTGGATACAATATATCCACTAAAGCACAATAAAACAAAATTTTTATTTATACTGGCATTTACCCAAAGCTATATGCAATCAGGTGGATGTGGATACATCTCTTTCCTTTTTCATTACGTAGTTGATTATATTATACTTATAAATATTTGTCAATACAATATTATGCTTTCTTTAATTTAAAAAGTAACTTCCCATAAAATCGTATACGGGAAGTTAGTCTTAAAAAGTAAATTTAACATACAA
>CALVZC010000010.1 GCA_944372425.1 uncultured Bacilli bacterium | reverse complement strand
TTTATATCTGATACAGGCTTAAGTAAATATGACACATTAAAAATATTGATGCATACAAAGAAGATTTTAAAAGAGGTGGAATAAATGAGTGATAGAAAAGAATATTTTAAAAAATATCGTTTAGAACACAAAGAAAAATATAAAGAATATCAAAGAAAATATAGGGGAACTCATTTATCTACTTATGAACGACTACAAAAAGAAAATCAAGAATTAAAGAAACAACTTGAAGAAGTAGAATTTATAGTAGGCTTAAGGCAAAAAAGAAACTTAATAAATAAATTCGATAAAGAATATGATGAAGAAGATAAAAAGAAAAATCCTAATAGAGATTATGCTGGAATAATGCCAGACGCAGAAGAAATATATAGAAGGTATTATACTATGAAAAATCAACAAAAAGAATTTACAAATTATCTTAAATCTATGTTAAATAACGACAATGATTATTTTAGTGTAGCAAGAGTAAAAGATGTTTTAGAAAAATATAAAGAAATAATAGGTGATGAAGAATGAAACAAATAATAACAAAAATTTATTGTGATGTATGTAAGAAAGAGACTAAAAATGAAGAAATCGACATACAAGTCATATTTACAACTGAACAGAATGAAGGAAAAAAATGCCCACCATATCTTTGTAATGAAAAATTAAATTTATGTGATGATTGCATAGGAAAAATATTAAACGGAAATTATATTTTTGCTTCAGGTGGAATGGGATGTAATACTTATAGTTTTAAAAAATGATTAGGAGTGATAAATAATGCGAGAAATAAAATTTAGAGGAAAAGTGGCTGATGAACCAAATGAGTGGGTATATGGTTATCTAACAAACGAAAATACCATTTATCAACCAAGAAAAACGAAATATTCGAAAAATTGTGGTGTTGGTGTATTTACTGTTATTCCAGAAAGTATAGGTCAATTTACCGGGCTATACGATAAAGATGGCGTAGAAATTTACGAAGGGGATGTTATAAGACTTGATGATGAATATCGAAAATTAATAAGTTCTGCAACTGCAGAATCAGAAGAAGATTTATGTAGAAAAGATTGCATAATTGGTTTTAAAGATGGTGCCTTTATGTATGGAAGAAATAAATATAAGCCAGAAGATTTAGATACTTATTTATGGCTTAGTGAAAAAAATTGTACAGTAATAGGAAATATTTACATAGACCAAGATACTTTAGAAATATTAACGCCAACAAATAAATTAGGACAAGAAGAAATTGATTTATAAATATACAGATAAGATACCTAAAAAAATATGTGGAATGGAGATTTGATTATGAATAATACAATTAGCGTTTATGAATTATTAGGATTAATAAAAGATGGCAAAGCACCTAAAAAAATAAAATATGAGGATATAATTTGGAAGTATGATATGCAAGAAAATGAATACACAAAAGAAAAAGAAGATTATTGGCTTTTTCAAGATTATTTTCCTAATAATTTAAACCTTCTGGATTGTTTAGAAGATAAATTAGAAATACTAGAAGAAGATAAACCTATAATAGAAAAAATAGAAATAAAAAAGTATAATTTTCATAATGATAATCATAGCAAATTATTAAAAAATCAAGAACAATTATCTAATAAATTAAATGAAGTAATAGATTATATTAATAGAAAGGAAGATAAATAAAATGAATTTATGGATAAGAACACAATATGGAGCAGGAATTTTAAAATGTGAAAAGTTATATATTCAAGTTTTAAATGGAGAATTTCATATTTTAAATGAAAATGAATTCACATTAGGAATTTATGAAACAAAAGGAAAAGCATTAGAAGTATTAGATGAAATACAGGAAAAAATAAATGATATATATAAAGATTATTTGATGGCTTGTATGAAAGAAAAAGGAACATATGAAGTAATAGCATGGAGAGATTTCACTTATGAAATGCCAGAAGAATAGACAATTAAATTTTGTCTTTTTTTTATATTATGATAAAATATATAAGAGGTGGTAAGAGTTGCAAATACAAAAATATATTAAGATGATATTATACAAAGTATCATTAAAACATGAAGTAAATCTTACTACAATAGAAAAATACACAAATGGAGAATATAAAAGAACAATAATATTAACCATTGATGGAGAAAAAGAATATTTTAGCAATTTATATATGCTATTAGATTTCTTAACTGGTTATATAGGAGAGTGAACATTATGTACAAGAAAAAAATAAAATATTGGGAACGTGTTCACAAAGATTATATAAAAGCATTTGATGATTTTTATGAAGAAAGGAAGAACGATTATATAACAATAACGATCCTAGAAAATCCAAAGCAAATGCAAGAATATATAAAGAAAAAATATAAAGATGAATGCAAGGACATGATGGCATATACAAATTGGTATTATAGATTGATTACTTATGAAGATAATAGCGCAAAAATAAGCAACAACATGGGAGAAATAGTATTTAATTTAGAAGAAATGAATAGCAATACTGTAGCTCATGAAGTAAGTCACGCAATATTAGGATACTTTTCATGTATAATAGAAAATAATAAAGAAATATTTAATCCTGATAGCAAAGATAGTCAAAACTTAAATGAATTATTTGCCTATATGTGTGGTGGTTTAAATGGGATGATATGGGATTATTATTGGAAAATTAAAGGAGGGTGATAATTATTGACTAGAACTAAGCTTACTGATAAGCAAAAGAAAAAGATTATCGCTGACTATATGGAAAATGGAAATTACAGAGAAACTGCTAGAATAAATAGTGTGGCTGTTGATACAGTAAGAAGAATAATATTAAAAAGCAAAGATAATAAAGACTTCGTAAAAAAAAGCACAGAAAAAAAAGAAGAAAATACTAAAGACATACTAGAATATATGGACAATATTGCTGAAAAGCAAAAGAAAATAATAGACTTATCTTTGGAAGTTTTAGAACAAAAATTGTCTAATCCTGATTTGTTTACCAATATAAGAGATGTAGCAATAGTTTATGGAACGATATTTGATAAATCTTTGAAATATAAAGAAATGAAATTAAGAGAAGAAGAATTAAAATATAAGAACACTACGACTCAAGAAACTTTAGATAAACTAGATGATTTATTGGAGGCTCAAAAAAATGCCTATATGGACTAAAAAGCAAAAAGAATATGGTTTAAATGCTAATCATAGATGGAACGTTAAATTAGGTGCAGTTCGTAGTGGTAAAACATTTCAAGATAAAGAAGATATAATACCAAGAAGAATAAGAAAACGTGCTGGTAAAGATGGACTAGTATTTATAATTGGTGTTACCGAAGCAACAGTAGAACGTAATGTTTTAAGACCTATGCGTGATAAATTTGGCAGTAATTTAGTAGGAACTATCAATAAAAATAAAGTGTGGTTATTTGGAGAAGAATGTTATTGTTTAGGTGCTGAAAAGATAAATCAAGTTGCTAAAATACAAGGTGCAAGCATTAAATATTTATATGGAGATGAAGTTGTAAAATGGAATAAAGAAGTATTTGATATGATTAAATCAAGATTAGACCAACCATATTCATGCTCGGATTTAACTGGAAACCCAGAACAAAAAACGCATTGGTTTAAAGAATTTATAGAAAGTGACGCAGATATATACGTGCAGCACTATACAATAGATGATAACGATTTTTTGAGTATAGAATTTAAAGAAAATTTAAAAAAAGAATATGAAGGGACAGTTTTATACAATAGGTATATTTTAGGGCAATGGTGTAATGCAGAAGGATTAATATTTAGGCAAATAGCAGATGATAAAGAAAGATTTATTACAGATAAACCATTAGAAACAGGAATAATATCTATAGGTATTGACTGGGGAGGTAATGGTTCTAAGCATTCAATAACAGCAACGAGGATTAGAAGAGATTTTAGGATTTTGCAAACATTGAAAAGTGATGTTAAAATAGCTACAGGTACTGATACGAAAGAAGTTATGAGCTGGATAATTAAATTTATCAAAGAAATATTAGTTACCTATGGCAATATAGAGTGTATTTGGTGTGATAGTGCTGAACAAGTTCTTAATAATACATTAAGGACAGAATTAAAATTAAATAATTTACATATACCTGTAAAAGATAGCATCAAAACCGAGATATCGGATAGAATTGAAATGTATAATATTTTATTAAATACAGATCGAATATCTTTCTTGAAAAATAAAACAAATACAATAGTTGAAGCACTACAAACAGCATTATATGATGAAGATGCTCCAAAAGATGTATGGATTGATGATGGAAAAACGAGTGATATAGATAGTTTGGATAGTTTTAACTACAGCTTTGAATATTGGTTTAAGCAATTAGCTAGCACTAGTATTTATTAAGGAGGGATTTTATGAATAGCAATAGTGTGGTTATTAAATATTTAGAAAGCAAAGGATATAGTCCTAGAACTGGATATTATGGTTATATTGAATTGTGGAGAGAATGGTATGAAAATGAAGTATCAAAATTTCATGAGTATCACGACCAAAATGGAGAAAAAAGAGAGATTTACAAGTTAGGAATGGCTAAAAGAGGGTGTGAAGATTGGTCTAGTATTTTATTTAGCGAAAAAGATAAATTGATTTGTTCTAATCAAGACAATCAAGATTATTTAGATAAAGAACTGGAAAGAATGCACTTCGATGAGGTTATACCAGAAAATATTGAAGAAGCATTTTGGAGTGGAACTTGTGGAACAATCACAAGAGTTAAAAATGCTATATTAAACAATAATGAATTGTCAGCAGATGATAAAACAAGTTTTGATTTAATTAATGTGAGTGCTGATATGATTATTCCTTTAAGAGTTGAACACAAAAAAATTATAGATGTAGCTTTTGTATCAACAATTCAAAAAGAGCAAAAAAACTATTATTATATTGAAATACATGAATTAAAAGAAGACGGATATATAATAAAAAATGTTTATGTTGACGAAAGTGGAAACGAAACCGAATTTGAAGGGGTTTTAAAAGAATATTATACTCATTCAAATATACCATTATTTAATTTATTTAGCCCTAGAATAGTTAATAATTTAAAAAACAAAAATGGATTAGGAATTAGTATTTATGCTAATGCGATTGACCAATTAAAAGGCTGCGATTTAGCATATAATAATTTTCTAAAAGATATTGAATTAGGTGGAAAAAAAGTATTTTATAACAAAAAATTAGTTAAATATGTAACAAAAACATATACAGATGAAAAAAGTGGAGAAAAAGTAGTACAAGAAATACCAATATATCCTGATGACATTACAAAACAACAATTTCAAGTTTTAGGAGATGAGATAAGTAACGCAAATGATGAGACTTTAGTCCATGAATATAATCCTAGCTTAAGAGCTGATGAAGATGAAAAGATTATCAATTTAAATTTGAACTTATATTCGTTCAAAATTGGCTTAGGAAAATCACGTTATAAGTTTGAAAATGGAACAGTCGTTACTGCTACTCAATACGTTGGAGAAAATCAAGACCTTGTTCAAAATGCTAAAAAGCATAGAAATGCGTTGAATGAATACACAGTTGGAATAGCGAGAAGTATATTATTGCTTGGAAAATTGTTATATGGATACAACTTAGATGAAAATGACGTTATAGAATTAACCAATAAAGATGGATTTTTAGTAAGTGATGAAGATTTACAAAACCAATATAGACAAGATTTAAATAGTGGATTAATGAGTAAATTAACTTATCTTATAAAAGCAAGAGGAATGACATTAGAACAAGCACAACAAGAACTAGCATTAGCAAGAGAAGATAATCCACAACTTAAAGATTTACTAGGAGAATAGATAATTAGTCTATTCTTTTTTTATAATTTATGATATAATTAATTTGGTAAAGCTTAAGCAATATCACTTCCTTAAAAGATATATTTAGTTTGTCTCGCTAACCAAGAATGGTTGTAAAATAAGCACTAAATGTATCTTTTTTTTGTTTTATGATATAATTATTATGGAGTGATAATATGAACAATGACAAACTAAATTTAGCACTAGAAAGATTTGTAAGAAGATTTGAAGAATTTAATACTAAAGTATTAGAGGAATTTGGCAAAACAATTAAAAAATTTGAAAAATTAACTCCTAGCCAGGCACATAAACTAGCCCAACAGATGAAAAACGGTCGTGATATAGAAAAAATACTTGCTGATTTGGAACGAATAAGCGAATTATCAAAAAAAGATATAGAAGAATTGCTAGAAATAACTGCTAAAGAGAATATTGAATTTGCAAACACATATTATGAGGCAAAAAAAATGGATAAAGTATCTTATGAAGATAGCAAGCAATTTCAAAATTTAGTAAAAGCAGTTGAAAAGACAACTAAAGGAGAATTTACTAACTTGTCAAAAACAACTGCATTAAAATTATTAAAAGATAATGGTAAACCTTTGTATTTAGACATTAAAAAGGCATATAATGAAGTTATTGATAGGTGTGTACTTGCAGTAGCAACAGGTCAAATGGACTATCAAAAGGCTATGTATGACACTATTAAGCAATTATCTAGTAGTGGAGTAAAAAAAGTTTATTATGATAATAAAGGGAAACAAGCATATGCTAGAAGATTAGATAGTTCGGTAAGAATGAATATTTTAGATGGAGTAAGGCAAGTAAACATAGGCATTCAAGAACAAGTTGGCAAAGAATTTGGTGCTAATGGCGTAGAAGTGAGCCATCATGTTAATTGTGCCCCTGACCATATTTATATTGACGGGCAACAATTTAGTAAAAAGAAATTTGAAAAAATAAACAACAACTTAACAAGACCAGTAGCAAGTATGAATTGTCGACACTTTGTATTTAGCATAGTACTAGGTGTTAGTAGTCCATTATATACTAAAAAACAATTAGAGCAAGATAGAAAAAATAATGAAAAGGGTTTTGAATACGAAGGAAAACATTATACTTTATACGAAGGAGAACAGCTTCAAAGAAAAATCGAACTAGCAGTAAGGCAACAAAAAGATTTACAAATAATAGCAAAAGCAAGCGGAAATAAAGATACAATAGCAAAAGCACAACAAAATATAACTAATTTAACAAAAGAGTATAAAAAGTTTAGTGAAGTAGCTGGATTAGATACGAAAATGAACAGACTTAGGGTAGTAGGTTATAAAAGGACATCTACAAAGTAAAATAAAGTGTATTTTGACACTTTTTTGTTTTATTGATATAATTATATTCGAAAAGGGTAAAACCTTTTAAAATTGGCTAAAACGAGCGTTATCGTTTAACATAAGATTTTCTATCAAGAGAAGAAAAAACTCGTAAAAAATCGTAGAGGAGGAGATATTATGAATAGAAAGTTTTTAGATGGATTATTTATCGGAGTTGAAATTGATGAAGCAAAGAAAAAGGAAATAATAGATAATATTATGTCTGAAAACGGAAAACAAATTGAAGCTCACAAAACCGAAGTAGCTACAATCAAAAATGATTTAAAGGTTCAAGAAAATTTAGTTGAAGAATTAAATAAAAAAATTAAAGAAAGCAGTGAATTAGATATTGAAGCTTTAAAGCAAGAACAATTTGATTTAGGAAAGGCTGAAGGAGAAAAAGAAGTCGAAACTTTCAAAAAAAACATTGCTTTAGAAAATGCTCTTGGTAATTTTAAAGCAAAGGACATTAAATTGTTATCTAAATTAATTGACAATGAAAAGATTAAATATGAAGAAAAAGATGGCAATTATAGTGTTAGTGGTTTACAAGAACAAGTAGATGAAATTAAGAAAACACATGATTATTTGTTTGAAGTAGAAAAAGAACCAAAACAACAACCAAGAATTAACACAGGAGAACCACATCAAGGAACTCCTAAAGCAGATCCAACTACATTAGTTGACGCATTAAGAGAAAAATATAACAAATAAGAAAGGATTGATTTAAATGGCTATTACATTAGCAGAAGCAAAAGTTGGTATGGCTGATAAAGTCGACCAAAATGTTGTTGATACTTTTCGTAGAAGTTCATTATTATTGGATAGATTAGTATTTGACAACGCAATATCTCCAGGAACAGGAGGTAGTACACTTGCATATGGATATGTTCAATTAAAAACCCCATCAACAGCAAATGTTCGTACAATAGGTAGTGAATATACACCAGGAGAAGCAAAAAGAGAAGAAAAAACAACAAAAGCAGTTGTTATGGGTGGAAATTTCAAAATTGACCGTGTTTTAATAGGAACAAGTGGTGCAGTAGATGAACTTGGTTTCCAAGCAGAACAAAAAATTAAAGCAACTTCAAATTACTTTACAAATTTAGTAAT
The DNA here is from genome assembly GCA_944372425.1 of uncultured Bacilli bacterium. Classification (GTDB taxonomy): domain Bacteria; phylum Bacillota_I; class Bacilli_A; order RF39; family UBA660; genus RUG13868. Next base: position 31,051 of record CALVZC010000010.1, on the reverse strand, counting down.
TAATGGTAATTCAGCAGGAAGTGGTGAAGGTGTTCTTAATACATTTGATGGACTAGATAAACTATTAACTGATGCTGAAACAGAAATTACATCAGCAGTAGATGTATCTACAAGTGCTTTAATGGATACAAATTACAATGCTTTACTTGACGAAGTTGACGCATTTTTATCCACATTAGATGGCAAACCATCAATGCTATTAATGAATGACAAAATGTTAGCAAAAATGAGAGCAGCTGCTCGTAGAGCTGGTTACTATTCAAGTTCAAGAGATGAATTTGGTAGAGTTGTAGAAGCATATAATGATATTCCTATGATGAATGTAGGTAAATATTATGATGGTTCAACAACTAAAGATATTATTCCAACAACTACTCCAGGAGCAAGCATTTATGGAGAAACAGATATTTATGCTATAACAATTGGTTTAGACGCATTCCACGGAATAAGCCCAACTGGTTCAAAAGTTATAACTTCAAATATGCCTGATTTAAATGCTCCAGGTGCGGTTAAAGAGGGAGATGTTGAATTAGTTGCAGGTGTTGTATTAAAGAACACTAATAAAGCAGGAGTTTTAAGAGGAATTAAGATTTTACCTAAAACTGCTTAAGGAGGTATTTTATGAAAATTCTTAATATAAAAACAAAAGAAGTGAAAGAAATTAAGGATAAAAAGCAAACAGAAAGAATGTTGCGTTATCCTGATTTATTTCAAGAAGTAAAAGAAACTCCAAAAGAAGAAAAAATAGAAACTACTAAAAAAGTAGAAAAAAACAAATAATAAAGGAGGGCGTTTATGGAATTTAAAGGACAATACCTAACTTATGAAGAATATAAGGCTTTGGGAGGTCTTTTAGACCAAACGCCTTTTAATTTATTAGAATTTGAGGCTCGCAAAGAAGTTGATAAATATACTTTTAATAGATTAGTAAATTTAGAAACACAAATTCAAGAAGTAAAATTATGTATTTATTCTTTAATAGAACAAATTAACTCAAATAAAGCCAATTTAAAGGGCGTAGCAAGTGAAAGTACTGATGGTTATAGTATTTCATATACTAGCCAAAATAACGCCGAAATAAGCCAAAAAACGCAAAATATAATTGATACTTATTTGATAAATTGTAAATTGGCAGATGGAACACCATATTTGTATAGAGGTTAAATATGCTAGTAAATAGTAAATTGACTATATATCACAAATATTTTGATAAAAATGAACGTGTTGATAAGTGGAAAAGACAAGTTATTAATAATGTTTGGTGGTTCGGTGGTAAAGGTGCTAGTTATAACAAAGGGCTAGAAAATTCTAACGATGTTAAAATTAGAATTCCAAAAGATATAAACGACTTATCATCACTAGAGATTCGTGTTGGCGATGTATTGGTTAAAGGTGATACAAACAAAGAAATAACAATGCAAAGTGATTTAAAAGATTTTGAAGATGTATATAATATAACTTCAATAGTTGATAATGACTTTGGGCTTAATAGACATCTGCATATTGAGGGTAAATAATGAGCGTTACTTTAAAATATGAACTTAAAGACTTTGATAAAAATAAAATAGTTAATAAGTTTAATATGCAAGATAAAGGTTCGGCACAATTATTTTTAGCCAATGAATGTTTTAGAAGAATGACAAAGTATGTACCAAAAGATACAGGAATGTTATCGACAACCGTTACTGTCAAAGCAGGTAGTGTTACTTACGAACAACCTTATGCACATAGACAATATACAACTAATAAAGGTAAAGGTTTGCGTGGCAAATATTGGGATCAAAAGATGTTAAGTGCTGAAAAACCATTGCTTGTAAATGATGTTACAAAATATGTAAAGGAGCATAAAAAATGATAAGTAAAATAAGACAATATTTCTTTGATTTAGGTATAATTGATGAAAATAGCAATATTAATATTGATTTTTTATCAAATAAACCTATTGAATATGTAATTGAACCTATACCAATAGAGCCAGTATTAAGACAATACGCTGATGGTAGCAGTTTAAGACAATTTGTATTTCAATTTGGAAGTCGTGAGTATTTTGGTGCTGATGTTATACAAAATATGAAAAACACAGAGTTTTACGAAGATTTTAGCGAGTTAATCGATGATAATAATAAGAAAGGCGTATTGCCTAATATAAAAGGTATTCAATCAATAGAATGCTTAAATAATGGTACTATCAATGAAGATAATACTGATAATGCAAAATATGTTATTCAAATGCGAATAACTTATTATAAAAATTAAGGAGGAATTAAAATGGCAGAAAGAACTTTAATTAAAAGAAGTGATAAAGTAGCGTTTCTAGGCTGTATGGGAGCAAATGGAGAAGGACCTGAGGCTTTTAATCGTATGCGTGGTTTTACATCTTTTTCACAAAGTAAAAATCCAACTGAATATTCAAGAAGATATGTAGATGAAGATTTTGACCAAACTGATGTTACTGGTTATACACCAAGTTACGCTTTTGGTTTTGACCAATACAAAGGAGATCCAGTACACGAAGAAATAGTTGACATTTTAGATAATGAAAAACTAGGAACTGATGCAGTTAGAAATATCGTTATTGTTGATTTTTCACAACCTGCAAGTGAGCCAGCAGATGGATATGTGGCAGTGCAAAGAAGTTACTCTATAATTGGAGATACTGAAGGAGACTCAACTGATGCTTATACTTACAGTGGAAATTTACGTGTTAAAGGCGAAAGAATACTTGGAACAGCAACTGTTGATGAAGCAGGACAAGTAGCAACATTTAAAGTAGCAGGTGCAGAATAATAGGAGGAAATTATGAAGATAAACGGAGTAGAATTAGAAGTCAACTTTTTAGATGCTGACTTTATGGAAAAAATTGAAAATTGTTGTAAAAAAGTTAGTGAAAGAGCAGAAAAAGGAAAAACTGAATTAAAAGAATTAACATTATCACAACAAATTAAATCAGAATGTAAAATAATAAAAGACTTTTTTGATGAAGTGTTTGGAGAAGGTACTTCTGAAAAAATCTTTAAAGGTAAAAACGACTTGAAACTTTGTTTATCGGCTTTTCAAGACTTGATTGAAGCAAAGGCTAAAATGCAACAAGAAATGAATAGCCTATTTGCTAAATATAGTCCTGATAGGTTAAAATAATTTGAATATATTAATAGATAAATTACCAACCGAAGTAGAGGGACTAGAATTAAATACTGATTTTAGAACCTCTATTTTATTTGAATTATTAATGCAAGACAAAGACATATCAAACGAAGATAAAGTAGCATTATCAATAAATTTATACTTTAATAGACAACCAACAAACTATGAAGAATTAGATAAGATGACAAAGGCAATGATTTGGTTTTATTCATGTGGAAACAAAAAGAAAGAACTTAAAGAAAATAATCAAAAAGAAGAAATTGTTAAAAAAGAAAAGAAAAGAAAACAAATATATTCTTTTGAACAAGATGATTTTCTTATCTATTCGGCATTTATGGAACAATATGGCATTGATTTAAATGAAGTTAAGTTACATTGGTGGAAATTTAAAGCAATGTTTGATGGTTTAAATGATGATATATTGTTTAGTAAGGTTATGGGGTATAGAAGTATAGATTTATCTAAAATACAAGATAAAAAACAACGAGAACACTATGCTAATTTACAAAAACATTGGGCATTAGTAGATAATCGTAGTTTGGAAGAAAAAGAGGTTGATTTTGCAAATGCTTTATGGTAAAAAATGGTTTGTATGTCCTAATTGTGGTAAAAAAATATTAATATATGATGAAATTAAAGGACATTCGCAAGGCTTATATATCAAATGCAAGTCTTGTAAGAAAGTTATTGAAATAGTCGTTAAAAGAGCCACAGAGCCTCGACAAAAATGAAACGAGGTGAAATTATGCAATTAATGAAGTTAAATATTCAATTATTTGCTGATGGAAAAGTAGTCATTGAAACTGATTTAGATAGTAAAGGTTTTAAATCAGGATTAAATAAAATGCAAAGTATTGCCAAAACAGGATTTAAAGCAGTTGCAACAAGCGTTGGTGTTGTATCAAGTGCAATGGCAGGATTAGTCGGTTTTGGCGTAAATTACAATGCAGAAATAGAGCAATTACAAACATCTTTTGAGGTTATGACTGGTAGTGCTGAAAAAGCAAAAGACGTAATATCAGAACTTCAAAAAATAGGGGCTGAAACTCCATTTGAAACCAAAGATTTAGCAGAAGTTACACAATTATTAATGAATTATGGGTTGACTGCTGATGATGCAATAGATAAAATGAAAATGCTAGGAGACATTGCTCAAGGATCTTCTGAAAAAATGAATCGTATTGCAATGGCTTATGGACAGATGAGTTCTGCTGGTAAAGTATCACTTGAAGATGTTAAACAAATGATAGAGTTCTGTCACGCAATGTAGAAATACATTGATGAAAATCGGGTAAAATCGGTGAATGTTAAGTTTGATAATATATAAAATTTATGCTATAATATACATAGGTGAAATAAATGATAGAAGCAAAATATTATGTATATGAATGGTATATTGAAGAAACAAACGAAATATTTTATGTTGGAAAAGGAACGGGAAATAGAGTTATATCTATGAAAAATAGAAATAGTTACTTTAAAAACATAAGAAAAAAATATAAATGTAATTATAGAATTTTAAAATATTTTCAAAATGAAAATGACGCATACAATTATGAACTTAAAAGAGGATTAGAATTAAAAGAAATAGGTCAAGCAAAGGCTTGCTATGTTTTAGGGAATTTTAAAAAGTTTATAGATGATAGCGTTTTAAAAAAAATGAAAAAGACTGCATTTAAAAAAGAGAGAATACCTTGGAACAAAGGCAAAAAAATGAGTGCTGAATATAAAGAAAAATGCAGAAAAAGAACTTTAGGAACAAAACAAAGTGAAGAAACAAGAAAAAAACGTTCCGATAGTTTAAAAAATCATATAGTTACAAAAGAAGCAAGAGAAAAAATAGGTTTATCAAAAATGAAACCTATAATATTGGTTAATATAGAAACAAAAGAAGAAAAAGTTTATAATCAAATATCTAATCTTGCTAAAGAATTAAATGTTTGTCAATCTTCGTTATGTAGACCATTAAAAAGTGGCAAAGTTTATAAAAATAAATATATTATTAAATATGCAAATACCGAGGTAAGCAATTAGATTACGAAAGGCTAATTGACACCGTAACGCGTAGGTAGTGAATAAATATAATCTACCCAAGAGTATCCGACAACTTACAAGTAATGTTGAAGTTGAAAATGTACGCTGAACTATATCAAAAGATATAGAACTAAAGGATAAAAAGCCTTTAGGGTAACATATTGAGAAGCAGGGTTTAACCCGTTACAAGAAATATCTAAAACAACTGGCGAAAGTATGGCTAGTTTATATGATAGAATATCTAAAGGAACAATATCAGTTGATGAAATAACAGCTAGTATGGAACGTTCAACAAGTGTTGGTGGAAAATATTTTCAATCAATGGAAAAACAATCTAAAACACTTAATGGGCAAATATCCACTTTAAAAGATAATTTTAGTCAATTTGCAGGAGTTTTAGCAGAAGATACTACAAATGCTATATCTAGTGAATTTTTACCAGCAATAAATGACACAATACAAGCAATGCAAGAAGGATTTAGCGAAGAAGGTTTTGAAGGAATGGCAGAATCATTTGCCGAAGGGTTTACAAACATTTTATTAATGTTAGTAGAAAAAGCACCTGAAGTAGCAAATGTAGCTTTAACAATGATACAAACATTTATAACAGCAATACAAGAGAATTTACCAACAATAACAAATAGTGCAATAACAATAATTTTGACATTAGTTCAAGGAATATTAACAATGTTACCTCAAATATTACAAATGGGAATTCAAATTATTGTTCAACTTATACAAGGAATAGCTCAACAAGCTCCTACTTTAATACCTCAAATAATTGATTGCATTATGCTTATGGTAGATACAATAATAGATAATTTAGATTTAATTATAGAAGCTGGTATTGAATTGATTTTAGCTTTAGCATTAGGATTAATAGATGCAGTACCAAGACTTTTAGAAAAGTTACCTGAAATAATTGTTAAAATCGTGACAAAATTAACTGAACCAGAAATGTTATCAAAATTAATAGGTGCTGCACTTACTCTAATTATTGCACTTGCTGGCGGATTAATAAAAGCAATACCTGAATTAATATCTGTTGTACCTAGATTAATTACTGAATTGGTTAAATCATTTATAGATAAAATAACAAACACTGATTGGAAAGAAGTAGGAAAAAATTTAGTTGAAGGATTATGGAATGGTATAAAATCAGTTAAAGATTGGATATTAGATAAAATAAGTGGTTTTGTAGATAGTATAGTAGGTGGAATAAAAAAATTCTTTGGTATTGCTTCTCCATCAAAATTAATGAGAGATGAAGTAGGGAAATTTGTTGCACAAGGTATAGGTGTTGGATTTGAAAATGAATTGTCTAACGTTTATGATGATATGCAAAAAGCAGTTGATTTAGAAACTGAAAAAATGAGTGCTAATGTACAAACAGGAAGTGTCTATAATAAAGTTATGAATACTACACCAGTTCAGGTAAATGGAACTTATACATCAAGATTAGAAGTTAACGGAGAAGTATTAGCAGAAGTTGTAAATGATGTAAACGATAAAAAAGACTTACAATATATGTTTTAGGAGGAATTTATGCAAGATTATTTAATAAAAAAAGACGGTTTTAAATTTAGCCAAATATTAGAAAAAGGTTATGTTTATGAAAATAACCCAGTGCAACTAAATAAAAGTCAAAAAGCAGATGGTTCAATAAAGATCGTTTATGCTCAATACAATGAATTAGAAATTGGTATAACTTTTGGTAATTTAGATGGCAATACAATAAAATTATATAATGAACGATTTACTGATGGATTATACGAATATTGGGATGTTGACACTAAAACATATAAACAAGCCAATTTTATAGTAGAAAAAGGCAAAAAAACAATGCTTTCTTCTAAAAATGGTGAAAGATATGATGATTTTGATGTAGTTTTGACAAAAAGTAGCGAGGTGGCTTAATAATGAAACAAATTAGCCCCTCTCTAACTTCTAAATTGAGAACTGATAGTATTGTTGAAAGAGATTATATTATTTTTAGTGGAGAAACAACAAGACATTATATTTGGTTTAATTTATATGATGACTGCTATAATAATGGTAACTTTATTGGTACTTTTGTTATGAAAAGAATTGAATTTACTTATAATGATAGTGATTTAGAATTTAAACAAAAAGAATTTAACGCATATAAAGAGTATAAATTAGATAATGGTACATGGGAATCAATTAATTATGGAACTTTTATAGTTCAATCAGTTAAACCTAGTGATACTAAAGAAGAAGTTAAAGTTACAGCTTATGACTATGGACTAAAATTTGCTAATCCTTACATTAGTGAACTAGATTATTCGAGTGGAAATATTACTTTACCTCAAGTTTTGCAAGAGTGTTGTACAAAATGCAATGTCGAATTAGCAACAACTGACTTTGCTAATAGTGGATTTTTAGTTGATTCTAACCAATTTGACGGGCTTTCCATGTTTGGTAATGTAGTTAGTGCAGTTGCTGGTATTTCGTGCAATTTCGCCAAAATAAAGGCTGATAATAAGCTATATTTAGAATTTAAAAATGAAACTGGTATAATAGTTGATGTTAGTGATTATGAAAAATTTGATGATAAAAGAGATACTCATCCATATAATGCAGTAAGTCTTGGTATGAGTGGAGTTGAAGGAGAAAACGTTACTTTAGTTGATGAAGGTGTTGAACCTGGTAAAGAAAAATATTTAACAATTAATGATAATCCGTTTGCATATACCCAAGAAAAAAGAATTGAACTTATACAAGCAATATTTGATAAAGTAAATGGATTTGGTTATTCCAGTTTTGAGTTAGATAATTGTATGTTTCCACAATTGGAATGTGGAGATTTAATACAAATAAAGAATAAAGAAGGACAATTAGTTGATACAATAGTATTAAGAATCTCTTATGAAGAAACTAAAATTAAATTGGAAGCACTATCAACGATTAGTGCAACAGTAACATATCAAAATCCACCATCTTCTTATGATATTGCTAAACTAACTCAAATTAATGTCGATAAACAAAATCAAACAATTGAGGCAGTAGTAAGTCAAGTAGAAGACAACACCGAACACTTAACTAGAATAGACCAAAATATAAATGAAGTGTCAATTACTGTGTCTGAAACACAAAAGAATGTAGAATCACAACAAGATGATATTTCAAACTTAAACTCAAGTATAGCAAATACAAATGATGAATTAAATCAAGTAAAAAATAATTTGTCCACAGCAAACGGTACTATTAATGAAATGAAGTACACATTTACAACTGATGAATTAAAAATACAGTCAGCCAATGACCCTATTAATTCAGCTTTGGACAACCAGGGTATTAGAGTTTATAATTACACGACATTAAAATCAGTCTTAAATGATAAAGGTAGTGGATTTGACGATTTAATAGTAACAAACACTGCACAAATCGGATACTTGAAATTTGTTAAAGCAGTTGACGAAAACAACGAGCCTGTTACTGACATTCATCATTTGGTATCTAATATACAAAACGTTGAAGATTTATTAGGAGATGATACAAATGGATATAGGTAAGTGGTATACTTATAATGGAAAGCCATCAAGTTCAACTTCTAGCCATAAGGCTGGTATTGATGTAATGGTTGTTAGCCAAAATCAAATTAATAATACTTCTTTAGTTCGAGTTAGACCGTGGGGAGTCAAATTAAGTAGTAGCACATACAACTTAAGTCAACAAACATTAACAGTTAAGGTAAATAATTCAAGTAGAACTTCTAAAACGAGTTATGACTTTAGAGAAGCAACAACTGATAAAAAATTTTATTTAACAAGTGGATATCCATTTAAAAGACATAGTGGTAGTGGTAGTTTAGTAAGTGGTGCTTATGTATATGACTTTACAATTACACACAATGATGATGGAACAAAGACAATACCAATTTATGCGTTAATTCCTTTTTATAACAGTGCTTCAGGAAGAAATTGGACTGTTGATATTGATATAGATTTACCATCTATTCCGAGAGCAAACACAGTCGTTATTTCAAAAACATACATTGACGATCCGATTAATATAGCGATCAACAAAACCGATGATTCTTTTACAACAACATTAATTTATAATGCAATAAACGCCGATGGAACAGTAACCACAGAAGAAATCGCAAATAAAACCGCCAACAAAAATATAAGTTACACAATTTCAACAAAAAAACTAACTACAATTCTTTCTAAAAATAAAACATCCACGAGTGTTTTAGGGATTTTATATGCGTATACATATTCTGGAAATACACAAATTGGTCAAAAATCCTATGATTTGACTTTGAACATAGAAGAGACCCCACCTATTGTGTCTGCAACAGTTGTGGATACTAATTCTACGACCATCGCATTGACTGGTGATAGTTCTAAAATAGTAAAGTATATTTCAAAACCAAAAGTAACAATAACTGCTCAGGCTCAACAGCAAGCCGATATTTCAAGTTATTCTACGGTTTGGGGCAATTCAAGTTCGACAGCTCAAGAAACAACGTTCAACAGTGGTATAGATAGTAATATCGTAACTGTGTCGGCAAAAGATAGTCGTAATTGGGTAGGCGAGAAAGAATATGATTTAAATGCTCTAGGGAAATATATTGAGTATATTAAGCCTAATTTCAGTAAGTTTACTTTAAGTCGACCTGAAACGACATCTAATACGATAAACGCTGATTTAACTGGTGTTTGGTTTAATTCTTCGTTTGGTGCTACTTCAAACACATTAGAATTTAAATATCGCTATAAAGAAAAAGGTGGAGAATACGGAGATTATCAAACAATTACTTTAACAACAAATGAAAACAATTTTAGCTTTAACGGAAGTTTAGGCAGTTCATTTAATTACCAAAAACAATATGATTTTGAGTTTGTTTTGACAGATAAATTAATGAGTGTGATAACTACTTTTAACGTCGAAAGTGGCGAATCAATAATTCGTATTGCTGAAACATATATGAGAATTTTGGGAGATATTAAAGTTAAAGGAAATGTTACTATAAATGATGAATTAGTAAATAAACAAATTGGCGATATAGTAATTACATCTACAAATAAAAATCCTTCTAGTAGACTAGGTGGAACATGGGAATTAATTGATAAAGAATTTATAGATTTAGTCACAAGTTCAACTGACAGTACGTATTTTTCTTCATCATCATCAATAACTTTTGATAACATTTATATTATGAGAACAAAACATAATCTAAAATTAAGGTTAGGATTTACGACAAAAGTTGAACTTTCCGACTCAACTGTTAGCATAGGAACTTTAAACTACAATAATTTAGGAATTGATAATTTAGCATTTAGTTTATATAATTTGGTAGGTGCAACCGACGGTGGAAATGGATTAATTCAAATGCAAATAAATTATTCAACTGGAGAACTTACAAGTGTTGATGTTATTCCAAAAGGAACCGCAACTACTATTTCAAGTGGAGCTTATTGTTATTTACTAATCGACATTTTATTAACAAATGAGTTAATTTTAGATGAATCATGTGATAAATTTTTTTGGAAGAAAACAGCATAAAGGAGGTGTAAAAATGAGTAATAAAACATACGATATATTAAAATGGATCGTAATTACAGTACTACCTGCATTACTTACTTTATTTGGTGTTATTGGTGCAACAATGGGTTGGGACTTTACTGATAAAGTAATAACAATAGGAACTGCTGTAATTACTTGTTTAGGTACTATTATTGGAGTATCTAGTATAAATTATAATAAAAATAAATAAGGAGAGTGATTTTATGAAATTTACACCAAGAACAACTGCACCAAGCAAAAACGATGAAAATTATTATAGCAACAAAAACGAATATTACAAAAATGGATATGGGATGCCAAATTGTACCGCATATGTTTACGGGCGTATATTAGAATTGTTGGAATATATACCTAACGGTTTATACTATGGAAACGCTGAAAATTGGTACGATGGAACTAAAAATTTAGAAAAGGGGCAAACACCAAAATTGGGTGCTATTGCATGTTATAGAAGTGGAAAAACTGGAAACAGTAGTGATGGTGCAGGACATGTAGCTATTGTTGAAAAAGTAAATGGAGATAGTTTTGAATGTTCAAATAGTGCATATAAAGGAACTAACTTTTATATGACTAAAGGTTATGACACTAAAAATAACAAAACTTTTCAAGGTTTTATTTATTTACCAGTAGAATTTGAAGAAGAAAAGGAAGAAACACCTTCTAAAATCGATTTTAAGGTAGGAAATAAGGTTATTTTAAAGAGTTCAGCTACAACATACCAAGGAAACGATAAAGGCGTTAAAATACCTACTTCTGTTAAAAATAAAGAATACACTATTCAAGAAATAGATAGTAAAGGAAATTTGTTATTAAAAGAAATCTTTTCATGGGTATTAGGTAATGAATGTAAATTAGTAGGAACTGAAACTAAATATATTGTTAAAAAAGGAGATACTTTGAGTGGAATTGCTAGTAAATATGGTACTACTTATCAAGAATTAGCGAAATATAACAATATAGAAGACCCAAACTTAATCATAGTAGGGCAAACAATTAAAATACCAAAAGACTAGAAATAGTCTTTTTTTGTTGCAAAAAAATAAAGATAGATTTTGTACCTATCTTTACCGATCGCAAAAACGATCCCCAATTACAAAGTTGAACACTACCCTACTAGCATACACTATTTAAGTAGTTCATTTATATTATACCACAAAATACAAAAATGTGATAACTTTACAAAAATAATATGAAATTATGTGAAAAATGTTGACACAGTAAACAAATTATGGTAAGATGGTAGTGTCAAAGGAAAGGAATGAGAGAAATGAAAAAGAAAAAAATTGACAATTACGATTTTGATTTAATTTTACCAGTAGAGGTATTTAAAGAAAATCAAGAAAGAATTTTAAAGGAGAATTTAAAGAGAAAAAAGAAGGCTCGTTTAAATTCAATTTTATGGGGCGTATTGGCGTGTTTAGTATTGGGTGGTATATTCTATCTAGGAAGTATGTTTCAAGCCGAGGAAATGGCTAAATGTACGAAAAAACACACATACGATTATTGTTTAGTAAAATTAGGGTAAGGAGATGAGAAAATGAATATAAATATAATGGATTATTTAAGTAATGAAGAAATAAAAGAAATTTGTAAAGAAGAATTAAGAGATAAAATAAGAAAATTATTTTCAAATGAAAAAGAAACAACAAGAATAATAACTAATTTATCTTACTATGAATTGTGGAAAGAAATAGAAAAAGAAGTTCCAAATTGTAAGGAATTAATAAAAGAAAAAACAAAAGAAAAATTAAATGAAATATCATCTTATGATGTATTAAGAAAAAAAGGAGAATTTAATAGCAAAAATAGTGTTGCACAAGATATTTTAGAAAATTGTGTAATAGAAAATAAAAACATTATAGAAGATAAAGTTAAAGAAATATTAAATTCTTTATCAAAAACTGATATTAAATACGATATTAAAGGAATAATAGAAGAATATATCGAAAATTTATTCAAAGGAGATGAATGATGATGTATAAATGTAATGTATGTAATAAAATATTTGATGAACCAATAAGTGAAAGTGCTGAAAGTTTTTATGGAGTAAGCGATTTATTTAGTTATAGTTGTGGGGAAAGAGTTTATATGTGCCCGTACTGCCAAGAAACAAGTTTTGAAGAGTATATAGAAGAGGAAGAGGAAGATGAGAGAGATTAAATTTAGAGCAAAAGGAATTGAAGAATATGACAAAGACAAATGGTATCACGGATATTATATAAAATTAGATAAAACAACTTATTGTTTTAAAGAAGATTATGAAAGAAATAAAAATAATTCTGAACATAAAATAGTTTTTGATGTTATGACTGATTGGGGATTACCTAACCAACATAAAATGGCTGATATAAACATTGATACATTAGGACAATTTACAGGATTATATGATAAAAATAATACTCCAATTTATGAAGGAGATATTATAAATAATAAAAACATATTAGAAGATACAAATTACGAAGTAATATTTGATAATGGTGCCTTTTATGGTAAAAGAAAAAATTATTATAATCCAGAAACAATTATGTATTTAAAATTATATAGAGTTGATAAAGAAGATATAGAAGTAATAGGAAATATTTATGATAATGAGGTGGAAGAATGAAATTAGAAGAAGGAATGTATATAAGATACACAAGAGGTGCAATTAATGGCTATGTACCTCCTAGAATTGCAAAAATAACAGATTGTTCGGATAAGGATTTAATAAAAATTGATAATGGTCAAGTAATTTTAAGAAACGATATTTTAAAAGTAAGTCACGATATAATAAATTTAATAGAAGAAGGAGATTACGTTAATGGTTATAAAATAGATTATATAAATTTGAATTATAAAACACCTTTTCTAAGAAGCAACCAACCTTATAGAGTTGATAATACTTTGTATAGTACATTAATTGAAAAAGGGGAAAATTATAACCAGCCATTGCATTTTTATAATGAAGATATAAAATCAATAGTAACAAAAGAACAATTTGAATCTATGGCTTATGAGGTGGAAAAATGACCGAAGAAATAAAAACAATATATGCACTAAAAAAAGAACTAGAAGAACTATACAAAGAAAATAAAAAATTAAAGAAATTATTGGAGGCAATGTATGAAGAAATACAGATTAAAAAAAATTAGAACAATAGAACTTATTGCTGGTAAATCAATAACTGATATATCTAAAGAAGTCCACATAGAACGAAGTTATTTAAGTCAAATAATATCAAGAAAAAGATGTTGTTCAGGGAAAATTGCTTATGCTTTATCTAAATATAAAGGTAAAGATATAGAATATTTTTTTGATGAGGAGGAATAATTATGCTTAAAATAAAAGATAATGTTGATTTAAAAGAATTAGAAAAGTTCGGATATAGTTTTATAGAAAAATGTATAATTCCAAAAGGTGTATTTGGTAAAGAAGAAATTGATTGTTATGTAAAACTAGACAAAAATGGAGAATATCATAACTGGTGTACTTTTATAAAATGTAATTATTTAAGAGAAATTGTAGGACCAATTTATGATATGGATAATTTATACGATTTAATAAAAGCAGATATAGTAGAAAAGGTAGATGAATAAAATGACTATAAAAACTAAATTTGAAATTGGAGATACTGCCTATCTATATTATTACGATAATGGAAAAGTAGAAATAAATTCTTTTATAATTGATAGAATTGAGATTAATATAAATGAAAGTCAATTTAGTAATAAAGAAATATTTATTAACTATTATGATGATAACTATAATACAAAAAGTGAAAAGGAATTATTTACAAAAGAAGAAATAATAGAAAAGTTAAAAAACAAAGACTAGAGCGATCTAGTTTTTTTTATTATGTAATTACGGGAAAATATGGGAATAATAAAAAAATCAATATTTCTATTGACTTAAATGTTACATTATGTTATACTTGTGTTGTAAGTAGATAGGACACTACTTATAAAAAGGAAAAAGACAAATAATCAAAGCCGAGGTATTTCACTCAAAAGACGCCTTGTTACTTGTCTATTTCTATTATATCAAAAAGAAAGGAGAAAGTCAAATGTATCTATTTATTAAAGATAAAAAAGAAGAATTACTTGATGGAAGAACTATTAAATATTTATCTCAAAAAATAGGTGTTGCAAGAGAAACTTTAAACGAGATTCTTAATGGTAATAGAAAAACAAAAAAAGTTACTGCATTTTGTATAGTAAAATCTTGCAATGCAGATAAAGAGATAGAAGATTATTTTATTAACATTTAGGAGGTAATTATGGCAAAGAAAAAACAAAAGTCGTTTAAAGACTATGAATGTTGTAATTACCAAAATGAACTACGAGATAATTATATTTCACTTACTAAAAGTATGTTATTACACAAAAATTATTTATCATTAAGTCCTAATTCTATGAAATTATATAATTATATGAAATTATGGGCTTGTGGTAAAAAACAATTTAAATATTCCTATTCTTTAGCTACTTCTTGTATTGGTAGTCGTACTACTATTTATAGGTCAATTTTAGAACTAGAAAAGAAAGGATTTATTGAAAGAGTGTCAGTATCAAGACAAGTTGGTTATGGTACTATCTATGAATTTAGTAATAAATGGCAAACTCTTTAAAAAGTGCATATGCTAGGAATATATATTATTTAGTACATAAATGAAACAAGAAATTATAAAAAAATAGCAAAAAACGACGATTATTTATTTAGTACGAAAATGAAACAAAGAAAAGGAAAGGAATAAATTTCTCTATTTAGTACATAAATGAAACAACAATGTTTCAAAAGTGTACTCGTAAAAAATTGAAAGGGTGATAAAATGAACGAGAATATATTTGATTATATTGAAAGTAATTTTGGAAGAACATTAAGTCCAATAGAATATGAAGAAATATCTAGTTGGGAAGATAATGAGCTTACAAGATATGCAATAAAACAAGCAGTATTAAATGGCAAGTATGGAATAAAGTATATTAGTGCAATATTATATTCTTATAAAATGAATAATATAAAATCAGTACAACAAGCACAATTACAAGATGAACAATTTAGAAAATCAAAACAAATGAAACGAAAAACAATATTAAAAGAAAATGTACCTAGTTGGTTTAATCAAGAACAACAAGATGATATTATGTCTGATGAAGAATTAAGAGAATTTGAAAAAATGTTAGGAGGGAAATAAAAATGAAATGTAATAAATGTGGACACGAAATGCAAATAGTTAGTGATACAAGAATAAATACAAAACATAGAGGTTGTTTAATGTGGCTAGTATGGTTATTTTTAGCATTATGCACTTGTGGACTTATATTAATAATACCATTACTTACTAACACTAAAGTAAAAGGAAAAACATATAATTATTTGTATTGTCCTAATTGTAGAAATAAAAAGAGAATATAGAGGTGGAAGAATGAAAGAAAGAGTTTTACAATATATACTAGATTTTGGTAGCATAAGCACTTGGGATGCTATAAAAGATTTAGGGTGTACAAGATTATCAGCATATATTTATATGCTAAAAAAAGAAGGATATGATATAAAAAAAGAATCGGTTAAATTTACTAACCGATATGGAGAGAAAAGTTTTTATGTAAAATATAGTTTGGAGGGAAAATAATGTTAAAAATAAAAGATAATGAAATAGTAAAAGGCTACAAAGGATTTTGGGTTAATGATGATGAAAAATATATAGATGAAACACATTTAACCTTATCAAATGAATTTGACAAGTTTGATATAGTTTATGAAATAGATGAAATATTAAAAAGTGAGGGTTACAAAATAGATTTTCATAATTGTTGTATGAGGGGATATGATGAAGTTATTTATTATGAATTTGGCGAAAAATATAGCATAGAATTATATGAAGTTAAAAAAGATAAAGAATTTTTACTAACCTTTGTTTTAAAACAATTTGAAACATTTAAAGATTTATGGGAATTAGAATATTTAAGGAATTTATTTGAAAATATAATATGGCGATTAAAAAGAAGTTTAGTAGAAAAGGTAGATGAACAATGAAATATTATTATGAATATAAATTAAAAAATGGTGCAAAAGTTGGAGGACATAATTTAGAAAAAATCATTATAAAAGATAATGTCATAATATTAGAAGGTGTTGATACTTTAATGGATTGTGATGGAGAATATGACCACCATTGGAGAAGTATAATTAATGACGGAAAAATTGAATATTTAAAAATAGAACCAATGGAGGAAGAACAATGAAAGATAATGAACTAATAGAAATATTAAAAGAATTTGATGAAAAAAAAGTAGAACAACTAAATGACAATGCAAGAAATTTGTTTAATGCGATAATGGACATAGCAAACCAACGAGATAGATTATTAGAAGAAAAACAAGAACTAATAGATTATTTAAAAGAAAAAATAAACAACTTTAAACTTAAAGGTTGTAATTATGAAAAGACTTATATTTGTGGAAAGATAACAGCATACGAAGAAATATTATCTAAAATAGAAAAGAGTGATAAATAATGTTAAAAATAAAAGTATTTGATGAAAACGATGAAAGATGTTTGACAAATGTAATTAATGAATGGTTAGAAAATAATTTAAAATATGAAATCAAAGACATAAAATTTTCAGTATCTTGTATGACAACACAAGAAGATGAACAAATATATTGTTTTAGTGCTTTAGTTATGTATGAAGATGAGCCTAAACTATATATTCCTAAAAGATATGAAATAATAGAGAAAGTAGAGGAATAGATATATGGAATTAAAAGTAGGAATGTGGGTTATTACAAATGACCGAATGGAAATAGGAAAAATAAAAGATTTTTGCACTTGTGAAATGTGTGAAGAAAGAGGTTTTTATGAACCTATTATTGATAATCCAAATATTTTTATAACTAATTATGATAAAGAATGTAAATTTCATGGATATAAGTTTTATGATAACATAATAGATTTAATACAAATAGGAGATTATGTTAATGGCAATAAAGTAATTAGAATAGAAACAAGTAGTTATCCAGAAGATAAAAATGTAAAGATTATAGTGTGTTGTGGAGATGACGACTATTATGTATATTATAATGAAGATATTAAAACAATATTAACAAAAGAACAATACGAAAATAATTGTTATAAAGTTGATGATAAATAGGAGGATATATGACAAACGGAGAAATAAGTTTTGACTTTGAATTAACAAAGGAAAATGAAAAGGCTTTAAAAGAATTATTAAATGCAAAAGGCCTAGTTCATTATATGATAGAAACTAAAGAAAAAGAAAAACTAGATTTAGTAGAATACAAAGATTATCAGCAATTAGAACAGGAAATACAAAAATATAAAAGTTTATATCAAAATGAAAAAGATAAAAATGATACGTTAAAAAGAATAATTAATAGGTGTGTTGAAGAAATTTATAATTTAATAGATGATTGTGATTCTGTAATTGGAAATAAAGAATCAAGTATTGTTTCAAAAAATAAATTAATGTTGATGCAAAAAGAAAAAATAATTAAAATTTTAGATTTATTAAAGGAGATAAAATGAAAGATATAGAAGTTGTAAATAAAGTTATAAAAATAGATGATAAAAGAAAATGCAAAATAAAATTAGTTAATGACCATTTTGAAAATGCTAAAAAATATATAGATAATACTGCTCAATTAATTATTGCAGATATACCTTACAATTTAGGAAACAATGCTTACGCAAGTAACCCTATGTGGTATATTGATGGAGATAACAAAAAAGGAGAAAGTAAATTAGCAGGGAAAAGTTTTTTTGACACTGATAACGATTTTAAAATAAATAATTTTTTTGATTTTTGCAGTAGATATTTAAAAAAAGAACCAAAAGAAAAAGGGAAATCACCTGCAATGATAATATTTTGTGCTTTTGAACAAATACCTATGGTTATTGAAATGGGAAAAAAACACGGATTTAAAAATAATTATCCGTTAATATTTATAAAAAATTATTCAAGTCAAGTTTTAAAAGCAAATATGAAAATAGTAGGTGCAACTGAATATGCAATAGTCTTATATAGAGATAAATTACCAAAATTTAACAATATTGATGAGTTTGGTAAAAATAGAATGATTTTTAATTGGTTCGAATGGAAAAGAGATAATTCTAAACAATACCCAAAAATACATCCAACGCAAAAACCAGTTAATTTACTAAAAGAATTAATTAAAATATTTACTGATGAGGGAGATGTAGTTTTAGACCCAGTTGCAGGAAGTGCAAGCACTTTAAGAGCGTGTGCAGAATTAAAAAGAAGTTGTTATGGATTTGAAATAAAAAAAGAATTTTGCAAATTAGCAAAAGAAAAAATGTTAAATGATATAGATATGCAATTGAGCATATGGAATTAGAGGCTATATATGAACAAAGAAGCAATACACGAACTAATAAAACTAAAAATAAAAACACACTACAATAAAGAAAATAAACAATTTATAATATCAAAAGAAGAATTAATACAATTTTGTATAGATTTAATAAAAACTATTGAAAAATGCAGTTAGATATGATATACTATATTTGGTTAGGAAAGCAGGAACTCATAATGTTGATTATTAGCAAAAAGTCTTTTCTAACCAAAACACTGCTAGTAGTTGACATTATGAGTTTTTGTTTTAACCAAGAAAGAGGGTGCTAAAATGAATTACGATAAGATTCGTAATATGTCTGATGAAGAACTAGAAAACTTTATGAAAAAAGTTAAAAATCGAGGCAGTAAGACTTGCTATAAATGTGGAAAGACAACTAAAAAAGTTTTATTAGTAAAAGATGTTGAGTTTTCACAAACAAGAACATTAATCGGACTATGTAATTATTGCTACAAAGATTTACTTAAAAAATTAGAAATCAATGATATTGATTGGTATTAGAAAGAGGGAAAGAGAAAATGGAAAAAGAAATTAAAAATGAAGAAGTAAAAAGAAATTTAAACGAAAGTATTATTAAAATTAGAGTTGATTTACAAAATTCAAAATTAAAGAAAAGTGGTAAAAATAAATTTGCAGGATTTGATTATTTTGAATTAGCAGACTTTTTACCTAGATTAAATGAATTAATGCTACAAGAAAGTATTAACGATAGATTTTATATCAAAGATGATTATGCAGTATTAGAATTATTAAAAGGGGAAGAAAAACAAGAATATACAATGCCTTTTGTTATGTTTGAAGTGCCTATGAATAAAGGTGGTATCCCTAGTATGCAAAAGATTCAATATTTAGGAGCATTAAACACATACTACAAAAGATATTTATATTTAAATGCGTTTGGAATTACTGACGGGGAAATTATTGATAGTATGGATAATAGTAATTTAGAAAAAAGTCCTATTGATGAATTAAAAGACAAAATAAAAAAATATGGAACAAAGGCAAGTGTTAAATTAAAAGAAATAGGAAAAAAATTAAGTGAATTAAATGAAGAAGAATTAAAAATTTTATTAGATGAATTAGAAAGAGGAGAATAATATGGAAGAATTAATGAATTTATATCAAAATAATGAATTAGAATTAGGAAAAATTGAAGAACAAATTAGTTTAGCAATTAAAGATTTACAAGAAAAACAAAAATCTTTGGTAGAAAAGAATGAAGAAATAAAAGAAAAATTAAAACTAGCAATGGAAGAAAATGAGATAAAAACTTATGAAAATGCTTATTTAAAATTAACTTATGTAGCACCAACAACGAGAACGACAGTTGACAGCAAGAAATTAAAAGAAAAATATGCAGACATTTATGAAGAATGTTCCAAAGTATCAAATGTAAAATCTTCTATTCGTATAACAATTAAAGAATGCTAACATTTAACGAAAAAGAACATAAATATTACTATGGTGGGAAAGAAGTCCCTAGTGTATCGCAAATAATGAAAGCAATAACAACTTTTTTCTATAGTAATATACCACAAATGGCTTTAGATATTGCTTGCGAAAGAGGTACGCAAGTACATAAGGCAATTTACGATTATGAATTATTTGATGATTACGAAATAGAAGAAAAATATAAACCATATTTTGAAAGTTATTTGCAATTTAAAGAAGATTATAAACCGGAAATGTTATATCAAGAAAAAATGCTAACAAATGGAGAATTTGCAGGAACTATTGACTATATTTGCAAGATAGATAACGAGATATGGTTGGTTGACCACAAAACATCAAAGGAAATACACGAAAATCTAATAGCAGTACAAGAATATGGGTACAAGGAATTATGTGCCTACAATGGTATTAAAATAGATAAATTTGGGGTATTGCACTTGAGAAAAGATGGATATGAACTACGAGAAATAACACCAAATAAGGAAATGTGGGAAATTTGCAAAAAATGTTATGATTATGGGAAAGGAGAATAATTATGGAAGAATTGGTTAAACAAATGAATGAAATGCAAAAAATAGAAAGTGGAAAAGAATATAATTTAGGAGAATTAATTAAAGATTTAGAAAAATACAAAGATTCAACAATTTTAGTAGAATTTGACAATGGCAAAATACCAACCATTTTTTCTAGCTGGCGTGGTAGTTATTGTGAATTAGCATTAGAATATAAAGATGAGGGAATATGTTGTGCTCACGATTTATATATAGATGCTTTTAATACAAACGGGAGTATATTTGAAGGTTATAAAGGTGGATATTATATAATGGACTTGCAAACACCGATTCATCAAGCAAATTATAGTGAATGTGGAGTAAAAATAAATGATGAATATAATGAATACAAAATTATAGGAATTAAAGAAGAAAATGGAAAAGTTATTATTATAACTAGAATTGAGGATTAATTATGGAAGAAAAATTAGAAGGAATAAGTTTAGAAGATTTTATATTTAATTTAATGTATGGAGGTATTAAAGATGAACAATAATTTTATAATAGTAGGAAGATTAACAAGAGATATTGATTTTAAATATACAAATAATAATAAACCAGTAGCAAAAGCAAATATAGCAGTACAAAATGGAAAAGATGATACATCATTTATTGAAACTACAATATTTGGAAAAATGGCTGAAACTACATACATATATTGCAAAAAAGGAGATTTAATTGGTGTATCAGGAATAATTAAAAACCATAATTGGGAAGATAAAAATGGAAGCAAACATTATGATTATACTTTTTTAGCAAACAAAGTAACATTTTTACAAACTAAAAATGAAAGAACTAAAACCGAATCAGCAAAAGAAAGTAACGAAGACATATTTGCCGATTTTGGAAACAATATTGAAATAGATTTAAACGACAACGATTTACTAGACTAGGTGTTATATGCTAAATAAATGCCTATATAAGCGATTTAGACACAGGAAAGGTATTATGTATGCTTACTGCACTAAAACACGCCAAGAAGTGGCTCTAAATTGCGAAAAACAATGTATTGAAAAAGAATATAAGAAAAACAAACCAATAAAAAAGGTTAGTAAGAAAAAAATAGGTGTATCAGAAGAAACTTATAGAATAGTTTATGAACGAGATGGTGGAAGGTGTAGGTTATGTAATACTTATGAAAATCTACATCTTCATCATATCGAATCAAGAAACACACATAAAGAATTAATTGATGAACCTAGCAACTGCATTATGCTATGTCAAAATTGTCATTTAAACATAGTACATAAAAATAATAAAAAATATAGACCTATTTTAAAGGAGTTGATAAAATGAATGGAGAATTTATAAATTTAGAAACTGCAAAAGAAAGACAAGAAGATAAAAATTTGAAAGAAAAACTATTAAAAATAATAAATTATTACGGCGAAAAAAATCAAAGAGAATATTTAGGAAAAGAATATCAAGAACTACAAGATGAAATATACAAATGTATAAATGGAAATGAATGTAACATATTAACTGAAATTGCAGATGTTTTAGTTTTAACATTACAATTTATGGCACAAGCAAGTTATTCTTTTGATTTATTAGAAGAAAACTTAAAAAGAGAAATTAATTATAAAGTAGATAGACAGTTAGGAAGAATAGAAAATGAAAGCAAATGAATTTAAAAAAAGACTAAAAATTGATGGTGCTAAAAAATTAATAGCGTATCACATACACAACAAAATATTCTTAACTGGAAAACAACTTAAAATTTGCATAGATAAGAAAAATATGGTATAATATAATTGCTTTAGACAAATATTGTAATTAACTTTCATTTCTAAATTCTTTTAATAAATAATATTTTTTCATTAAATCGTGTCTAAAGTAAGTGTAAAACCTTTTATTCATAGAGCAATCTCGCTCTTTTTTTGTTACTTTGACAATAAAAAAATGTATGATAAAATTATTTTAGTAGTAACAACTAGGAGGGTGCTAAAATGGAAGCTTTAAAAGTTAGAGTAGAAAAGTGCGAATCGGATATAAATGAACTAAAAAACCATAGAGAAAATGATATAATGCTAATAAATGAAAATAACAAAAATTTAGCAGTTATAATAACAAAATTAGAAAACATCACAAAATCAATGGAAACTTTGGCTAGTAATTGGCGTGAGGCAATAGAAAGAAGTAATTTACGCCAAAGAGAAGAACACGAAACTATAAACACTAGAATAAACAATTTAGAAAAAAATGTAATAAATTTAAATAATAAATTTGAATCAGACAAAGATATGTTAGAGAAAAAAGTTGATGATAGAACGATTTTAAAAGACAGCAATAACTATCAAAAGTATATTTTTGAAATAGTAAAATATATATTATTAGCAGGATTAGGATTTGTGTTGGCACTGGTATTAAAGTAGTTGATTTGACTACTTTTTAATTTTGTTATAAAATATTAGTGGGGATGACGTATGAATTTAGTTATGAATTTAATATTTGGAATATTATTTGAAATAGCATTTATAACGCTAATGATAATAAGAATAAAAGATATTAAAGAAAAGAAAATTAGATTATTTTTAAGTGTATTTTTTAGTTATATTTTTAGTGGAATATTAGTTAATTTTGATACATCATATACATATCAATATATTGTATATATAGTATTAACAATATTAATATTTTTGAGTTGTAAAATATTTTATAAAAACAAATCAAACATAATTGATTTATTTATTATATTTTATATAATAATGATAGTTAACTATTCTAGTTTGTTCACGATTAAATTATTTGGTTATAATTACGTAATGGTAATTATAAATAGATTATTATTAATTTTTATATATACAATATTTAAAAACTTTAATAAAATATATAAAAGAATAAACAAAAATTGGAATAGAAACAAAGGTAATAAGATTAAATCTATTACTTTAAGAAATTATTTTATAATAATTGCAAACTTTTCGCTTTTTATAATCAATTATTATTTGATAAATTATTTAAGTATAATATTAAGCTAGGAGGTAAAAAAAATGGATCCATGGTGGAGTTTATTTGGTTTATGTGATTTAGAAAATGGGGAATAACAAATGAAATTAAAAGTTTTGATAATTTTGTTTAATATTGTTGAAATGATTGTTGTTTATCTTACTGGAAGATTATTAAATTTACCTAATGAAGCCATATTTACAATTATGTTATTATTTATAATTGTTAGAATGACTTTAGGTAGACCACTACATTACAAGAGTCCTTATAAGTGTTTTATAATGACTTTATTAGTATTTTTATCAATGTTTGTAATATTTCATGTTAATTTATATGTTAGTATATTGTTTACTATATTTGATGCGTTTTTATTAACTGGAAGAGGCAATATTGATGATATGTTTATGTGGTGTGGAAAAACAAGTAAATATCAAGATATAATTGAATTTGTAAAGTTTAATGCGTTTGACGAAAAACTTATAAAGTTTGAAAATGCACTAAAAGAACAAGACAATTTATCTTATTTGATTTACAAGTATAGATTTAAAGACAATTTAACTTTTGAACAAATATCAGAACGACTTGATTTAGATAACCCAAGAATCAGTGAAATCCAAGACAATGTGGCTTTTGCATTTAGAATCACAATGCAAATATAAGATAGGAAAAAAATCCTATCTTTTTTTATAGTCGACTAACATTATAATTTTTAAAATGCTATCATTATCCTAGAAAGGAGATAGATACTATGTATGTGGAGCACCCAAATAAGAAATACATAGACCTATCTCTTTTTATTAATGAATTATACAAAATAAAAGATGAACTAGAAAAATTAATAATAGAATTGGAGAAGATGAAAGATGTTTAATCCATATTTTAATCAACAATATCAACAAGATTTACTTAACATGAAAGAAAGAATTGACAGACAATTACAACAAGCTCAAAATCAACCACAAATGCAACAACCAGTGCCAATTACTCAAAACTTTCAACTAGCACCAAATCAAAGCCAAAACGGAATTAAATACGCAAATAATATTGATGATGTTAAAAAAGAATTAGTTTTTGCTGACACTTTATTTGTTAATAAAGAATATACTCAATTATGGCTTAAAAATGCCCTAGGAGAAGTCAAAACATATAAGTTGGAACAAATAATAGAGTTAGATGAAAAAGACCGAAAAATCAATGAATTAATGGCAAAAATTAATATGTTGGAAAGTGAGATAAAAAATAATGAATCCACAACAAATGGTAATGCAAATGTTAATGCAACAAGTTCAAAGTCAAAATCCTCAAGCATTTCAAATGATAAATCAAGCAATGAATAGTGGAACTAATCCTTTACAATTTATGAAACAAGTTATGGGAAATGTGTCCCCACAACAAATGCAAGATATAATGACGCAGGCTAAACAATTTGGAGTACCTGACCAAGTTTTACAACAAATTCAAAATATGAAATAGATATCAACTAGCAATAGTTTGATATAGATTATAGAAAGGAGGGAAGACAATGGAAGCATTAAGTGGAACTGACGCACTAGCTGTAATGAATAGTCGTAATAATGGTTACGGATATGATTATGGTATGTGCGGTATGAATAGTTGGTTTTGGATAATCTTATTATTATTCTTTAGAAATGGAAACTATGGTGGATATGGAGAATCTCCATTAGTAAGTGATGAATTTATTAAAAGAGATATATTTAACACTAATCAAAATGTTTCAACTACAAGTTGTCAAACACAAAGAGATGTATTAGAAAACAGATATGATAGTCAACTTTGCTGTTGCAACACGCAGAAAGAAATCCTTGAAAATCGTTACAATACTTCTTTAGGACTTGCTAACGTACAAAAAGATATTCTTTTAGGAAATCAAAATATTATGTCTCAAATGGCTCAATGTTGCTGTGACTTAAAATCTATCATCCATGCAGAAGGTGAAGCAACTCGTGGATTAATTCAAGCTAATACTATTCAAGATTTACGAGATAAGGTAAACGAAAGAGATAGAGAATTACAATCTGCTCAATTCCAAATATCACAAGTTGCTCAAACTAATAACATTATATCTAGTTTAGCTCCAAAAACACCGATTCCTGCATATTTAACTTGCAGTCCTTATACAAGTTATGGCAATTGTGGATTTAATTGTGGATGCAATGGAAATGTAAATATTTAATCGAGAATGGTGTAGACCTATAAGATTAATTTTAGAGTATAGAATTAATCTATGCTCTTTTATTTTAAAGGAGGAAATATGACTTTAGAAGAATATTATAAAATGGCTATTAATAAAGAAGTTAAGACAGTAACCGATTTATTGGTAATAGAAGTTTATAAATTAATTAATGAAAAAAAGAAAGGAGATAATAAATAATGACAATTTTATCAAATTTATCTAGTCAAACAGTGGCTCCTGCTGGTGTTATTAATGCAGGCAATGTTGTAGAACAAAAAGGATGTTCAACTAAAGCAAATGGTAATGGAATAGCAATAGTAAAATCTGGTATTTATGATATTACTGCAACAGTGGTTGGACTTGTTGCTGGTGGTGGAATAATGGAATTTACTGTATTAAGCAATAATGTACCAATTGCTTACTTAACAGGTCAAGCATATACTAACACAGAAGAGCCTGCTACAATAACTTTAACGGGACATATTGTTATAAATCCAAATTGTTGTGCTGTCACAAATAACTTACCAGCAACTATTTCTTTACAAAACACAAGTACAACAACAACTGCTGTAATTTCAAATGTAATGTTAGATGTAACAAAAGTTGATTGTTAATGAATAAACAATTGGATATTTTAGATATTATAACTATATTATCTTTTTGCATAGCAATAAAAAATTTAGAAGAAAACGAAAAGCAAAACAATTTATTAAAAAGAAAATTAGATAATCAAGACAATGTATACCTAAAAAAAATCATACGACAAAACGAGATAATTATCGCTCAAAATGAAGAATTATTAAAAAGGAGGTAATTTATGGATAGTTACGAAAAAATGGAAAATGAAATGCAAACATTTAAAAAATACTTAAAAATGACTAATGATTTATTATGTGATAGTTATAAATGGAAAAAATTAAGTGAATATGCAGAAGATGTCGATTCCAAAGAAAAATATAAAAACATAAGTAATACCCTTTATGAAATGTTTATGACAGAACACCAAGCAATTGGAGAAATGTTTAAAGGAGAATAATCTCCTTATATGCACCGTTGGGCAAGTAGCTAAGCCGATTTGACTGCAAATCAATTAGACGCTCGTGCAATTCGGGCACGGTGCTCCAAGTGAATTTTACATTATTAAAAAGTAGTGATATACTATATATGGAGATATAATCTCCAGCGATAATTATTTTTTTCGTTCATCCCTTACACTAGAGAAAATTCCCTTTTTCTCTTTTTTTTGTCAATTTTTTTATTTTGTAAAAGTGTGATATAATTATAATAGGGTGCTAAAATATGGAAGAAGAAGAATTAAAAAGGTGCATGGAATATATTGAAGTTTTATATAAGGAGTACAATAGTTTTTTGTACTCTTTTTTTAATAAAAAGGAAGGAATTTTCCATAAAAAGAAGTATAAAGACATAGTATTTAATATGGATCTCCCCAAAAGATTTTACTATAAAAAAGAGCATATTTGGGCATACCTTAATAACGAAGAAGAAATAGAATTATTAGAAGATATTTTAAGGAGGAAATAATATGCGAGGAGTTACCAAATTAATAATTAACGACTTTAAAATAATGGAGCTAGGATATGATTTTTTAGGTTATAAAGTAGATAGAAAAAGTAGTTTAGATTTTCATCACTTACTAGTAGCAAAAAGACATTGCAAAGTTTTAGGGTTAGGAGAAGGATACGATTATTTTAATGGTAGTATATTAAATCACGATAGTAGCCATCCATATTTACACACAATAGAAGCAAAAGATTACGATAGATTTTGTTATTTAACAAGTGAGATGTTTGATATGAAGATAAAAGGATATTTAGATATATATAATTTAAGAAAAATTGCAGATATATTGCGTAGTTTTGAAAAAGAATATTGCAGTGCAAGAACAAAAAAAGGTAAAATGTTAATAAAAGAAGAATTTATAAAAGGGAGAATGATAAGATGAAGAATAAAGGGAAAATATTTGAAGAAAATTTTAAAAAAAGTGTACCTAATGACATACTTTATTATAGATTTAAAGATAATACAAGTAATTGGCAACATAATAATTTAGTAAGATTCACTCAATCTAACATATGCGATTGTATGTTATTTGATGGCGATATATTAGTATTTGCAGAATTAAAGAATCACAAAGGAAAAAGTATTCCGTTTAGTTGTATAAGAGAAAATCAGATAAAAGAATTATCTATGTATCAATATTATAAAAACACTAAATGTGTAGTAATAATCAACTTTGAAGATTTAGAAGAGTGTTATTGCCTATTTATAGCCGATTTGAGCCACTTTATTAGAACGAGCGATAGAAAGTCTATACCGGTTGAAATATGTCGTAAAATAGGCATAAAAATAGAAAATAAGAAATTAAGGACTAATTATAGATATGATATAAAAAAAATGATGGGAGAAATAAAAAATGCTAACTGATTTATGTTTAATATTCTTACTTATATGGTGTATTTATGTAGTATATCGCTATATAAAATGGAGAAGAAAATGACAAATTGAAATAAATTTGTTTTTTTAACAAAAATATGTTGACAGAGTAAACAATAAATGCTATAATTAAGACACAGTGAAAGGAGAATGAAAGAAATGAAAGAAATGTTAAGCAACAAAATGATACAATTATTTATAGTTATCATGATAGGCATTTGTTTATTTGTGTAAGAAAGGGGAAAGAATGAATAAATTATATGAATATCAAAAAAAACAACAAAAGAACGCAACTAAATTAAGAGAATTAGCACTAGATGATAGAATTTCTCAAGATAAGATAGACGAATTAAGAGAAAAACAAAAAGAAGCATACAACAAGTATAATTTTATTAAAAATTTAAGAGGAGCGATGAAAAAATGAATGAAGAATATACGTATGATATTGGAAAATACACAATAGGTGTTGATAAAAACGGAGAAGATGGTATTGGGTTAACAGTGGCAATTATTAATGATAACGGAGAAATACATCTTTTAGGAAATTGTTATGGAGATAATGCTAGGTGTATTGATTTACTAATACGAGAAAATCAAGAATTAAAGAAACAACTAGAAGAATGTTATTGTAATCGAACTGATTGCTCTTCTAGGATAAAAGATAGTAAACAATATGATAGTTTAGTACAGAAGACAGAAAAACAACAAAAAGAATTTATAGAATATTTAGAAAATGAAATAAAAAGACTTGAATCCAATAATATTTATGAACCTTTGCAAAAAATGGCGTTAGTAACTCATCAACATAATCTATCAAAATATAAAGAAATAGTAGGTGATAAGTAATGAATGAAGAACTATTATATAACCAATTATATGAAAAAACAAAAGATTATGGAAGAACACAATTTGTTAGATTATTAATGGAAAAAGAAAGAGAAAACAAAAAGTACAAAGAAGTAATAGATAAAGCAATATCACATTTAGATTTATTTATATCTGATACAGGCTTAAGTAAATATGACACATTAAAAATATTGATGCATACAAAGAAGATTTTAAAAGAGGTAGATTAAATGGTTAATTTTATAAGAAAGTTGTTTATTCCTAGAAATACACTATATTGCCATCATGGTTTTAAAATCGGTAAAATTGGAAAAAAATCAGGAATGATTTATGCTAAACCATGCAGAAACTTATGTATGAAATATGACAAAGAATATGGCTATAAAAGAGAATATTGTCAATATTTAAAAAAATTTTTGGAAATACAAGACGAGGTAAAAGATTGCGAGGTAGAGTAAATGGATAATAGAACAATTGAAGAAGTGAGAAATAACGAAACAAAGTTAATTAAAGAAATCGAGATCTTAGAAGAGGAAAATCAAGAATTAAAGAAACAACTATCAAATAGCCATCAAATGAAAAATCAGCAAAAAGTGTTTATACAATGGTTAGAACAAAATATAGAAAACGAAGAATATTGTTATTTAGCACAAAATCCTAATGAACGTTGCAGAAAAGATGTCTTTGAAGAAGCCTTATCAAAATATAAAGAAATAATAGGAGGTAAAAAATAATGTCACATTTTGCAGTAGCAGTAATTACAAAAAATAAAGATCAAATTAAAAAAATTTTAGAACCATATTATGAGGGATTAGAAGTTCCTAGATATGTAGAATATACTAAAGAACAGTTAATTGATAAAGGAAAAAAAGAAATACAAGATTATAAAAATTGTATTTATGCCGAGTATATAAGCAATCCATTAAAATACAAGGAAAATTGTAGCAACTCAGAACACATAAAATATTTAGAAGAAGAATTTCCAAAAAAATTAAATTGGACGGATGAAGAAATATATGAAGATCAAATCATATTGTATGATGATGATAACATTGGCGAAGATGGGGAAGTTTACTCAACGCGTAACCCTAATTCAAAGTGGGATTGGTATGAAATTGGTGGAAGATATAAAAAAATGTTGTTAACTAACGTAAATAACAATAACATATTTGAAGTTGAAGATAATCCGTTTTTTGGTCTTATTATGACACGCGAAATTAACAAAGAAACACCACAAGGATATAAATGGGTTGATGGAGCGAAAATAAAAGACATTGATTTTAATAAAATGGAAGAAATCGAAAAAGAACCATTTTACACCTGGGCATTGGTTGATGAATGTAACTGGTATGAACAAGGAAAAATGGGATGGTGGGCAATAAACGATGCCACAGAAAAAAGTAAAGATGATTTTGTTAACCAATTTAAAAAATATATTGAATTACCTGAGAATCAAGACAAATATATGATTATAGTAGATTGCCATATTTAGGAGG
>CALVZC010000009.1 GCA_944372425.1 uncultured Bacilli bacterium | reverse complement strand
CCTCCTATATTTTTTTTATTTTTCTATTCCAGATATTATCATAATTAGATTAATTTATCAAATCAGCAAATAAAAAAAGAGAATTTATAATGGTTCTCCTTATAAATTGTAATTTGCTATTAAATAATTGAAAAAACAATTAATAAAATTCCTACTATTACAAAAACACTGCCCCATATTCTAAGAACAATTTTCATTTTAGGATTTTTTAATAATTTATCTGGTATTCTAGGACTTTTAAGTCCCATAAAAAATTGAGGAACTAAAATCATAAAAATCGCAACTATTGTAATTAAAATTCCTGTAATTAACATACAATACCTCCTTACAAATTACTATTTGTCGTTTAGATAATTATACCAAAAATTTATTCAAAAGAAAAATAACTCATAAAAGTTATTCTTCAAAAAATTTATCTATTCTGATGCCAAGTATTATAGATATTTTATATTGACTTTAACAAAAGAAAAGGAAAATACCTTAAATATAATTGAAAACTCAAAAGAACGGCTTAAAAACGCCCGAGAAATGCAAGATGAAAACAAAGTATTAAATCCTACAAAAACAATTCTTGGATATAAAGAAAAAGATATTATAGAAATTATAGATTAAGCTAAAAATTTAAAGCAAGAAGTTATAGTATTAAGTGCTGGCAACACCAATAAAGATATATTAATCAAAAAACTAAACGATGAAAACGAAACATTTAAAAACAATAGCAAATTAATAAAAAGAAATGAAATAATTAAAAATCAGAAAACGACAATAAAGGCACAAAAGAAAGAAATTAGTCGATTAAATGATTTAGTAGAAATATTAAATAATAGTATTGAAGATATAAAATCTAAATTTGAAAAAGAAATTACTAAATT
Source organism: uncultured Bacilli bacterium (assembly GCA_944372425.1). Classification (GTDB taxonomy): domain Bacteria; phylum Bacillota_I; class Bacilli_A; order RF39; family UBA660; genus RUG13868. The sequence goes on along the minus strand of CALVZC010000009.1, from coordinate 39,533 downwards.
AAAAAGGATTTTAAACAAAGTATGTAAAGCAATTGATAAATTATTAGGTAGAGATAAACCAAAAGAATATTTAGAAGATTATGAAGATATTGCTGATGCAGTCAATTATGGATATTACAGTAAAAATAATGATAACGAAAAAGATAAAGATGATTTTGAAATCGGTCTATAATTATTCTCTCTATTAAACTACAAATAGCAAAATAATAATTAAAAAATGTACCAAATTTTATCCCAAAATATAAATATTAAAAAGAAAGTGAGGATTGATGTTATGAATAAAACAAAGTACAAAAATAAAAATCGTATAAGCTATATTAGTTTAAAATCACACTTAAATTAATATATTGTAATGTGAGGTGATTCTTATAAATATAGTCTATAACGTAATTGAGGAGTATAAGAATACTGTAACTGATACTGATTTAAAAGAAATCATAAATAAGAAGTTATTAGCAATCATTCTTTTTATGGAAAATTGCAGTAATGAAACAAATTAGATGGTATAATGGTATTGGTTACAAGTTTAATAAACCAAGTAATTATTGCCTAATGAATGGAGGTAATAATTATGAATGAAATGGAGAGTGTTAGAGAGAAGAAATTATTAAGAGTTGGAATTTATTTAAGACTATCTAATGAAGATAGAGATAAGCAAAGTAAAGACGATGATAGTGAATCTATTAAAAATCAAAGAAATATGTTAATCGATTATATCGATAAGCATCCAGATTTTGCATTAGTAGATGAATATTGTGACGAAGATTTATCAGGAGCTGGAACATATAGACCTGAATTTGAAAGATTAATTAGCGATTGTGAAGATAGAAAACTAGATATTGTATTATGTAAAAGCCAATCTAGATTTTCAAGAGATATGGAAGTCGTAGAAAGATATATCAATAATAAATTTAAAGAATGGAATATTAGATTTATTGGTATCAGTGATAATGCCGATACAGAAATTCTAGGAAACAAAAAATCAAGACAAATTAATGGTCTAGTAAATGAATGGTATTTAGAAGATGTATCTGCCAATATTAGAAGTGCTTTTAACTCAAAAATGAAACAAGGAGAGTTCATCTCTCCTTTCGCTTCATTTGGCTATGAAGTATCAAAAGAAGATAATAATAAATTAGTCGTTGATCCAGTTGCTTCAGAAATCGTAAAAGAAATTTATGATTTATATTTAAAAGGTTTAGGATTTACAGGAATAGCTAAACACTTAAATAGTAAAAATATTCCTAGCCCATCCCTTTATAAATATCAAAAAGGAATTAAATTAAATGTTATTAGTGATAGACCTAGAGAAAAAATTAAATGGTCAACTAATACAATCAAAACCATTTTAACAAATGAGCTTTATTTAGGACATTTAATTCAAGGAAAACGAACAACAGTCAGTTATAAAAATCATAAAATAATGAATAAGCCAAAAAGTAAATGGATTAGAATAGAAAATACGCATGAAGCAATTATTGATGAAGAAACTTTTAAAAAAGTACAAATTGCCATGAAAGAAAGAACAAAAGCTATGAAGACAACTGGTATTATTCACAACTTTTCTGGAAAAGTATTTTGTAAAGAATGTGGTCGTTATATGCGAAAAAAGAATTCATCCAAACATGAATACCTAGTATGTTCTAATAACAGAGATGGTTATGATGACTGTGAAAACAAAGCAGCAATTCGATATGACGAACTAGAAAAAATAGTATTAGATGCCATTAATAAAAAAATAAAAACTTACTACGATGAAGAAATACTGGAGCAAGAAAAATCTAAAAACAATCAAAATAGATTCGCATCGAAAATAAAATCGCTAGAACATCAAAAAAAAGAAATACTAAAGAAGAAAGAAAAAACAAGCAACTATTTAAAAAGTCTTTATGAAGATAAAGTAAATGGTATCATTAATAATGAACAATTTAAAGAATTAATTAATAATTACAATACAGAAGAAGATAGATACAATAATAGAATAAAAGCTATCGATGAAGAAATTAATTATTATAAAATAAAAGAAGAATCTTCAAAAAATAATAAGGAAATATTTAACAAATATAAAGAACTAACAGAATTAAACAGAGTTATTGTTGATGAATTTATAGATAAAATCTATATAGGAAAGTTAAATGAAGAAACCAAAAGTAGAGATATACAAATTAAATGGAATTTTGAATAGAGATTTTATTCTCTATTCTAATTCCAAATACATAGCAAAGGAGGCGAAAATATATGAAGAATGAAATAGTTATATTTGAAAATCAAGATGTAAAATTAGAAGTAAATATGAAAGAAGAAACTGTTTGGCTTACACAAGCCCAAATGACTAAATTATTTAAAGTTAAACAAAATACTATTGCTGAACATATTTCTAATATATTTGAGGAAGGAGAACTTGATGAAAAGACTTCTATCGGAATTTCCGATAAAAGTTCTGGAGGAAGAAAACCTAAACTTTATAATCTAGATGTAATTATTAGTGTTGGTTATCGTGTTAAGAGTCAAAATGGAGTTGTTTTTAGAAAATGGGCAAATAAAGTATTAAAAGATTATCTATTAAAAGGATATGCAGTTAACCAAAAAAGACTAGAATATCTTGAAAAGACAGTTAAATTAATAGATATAGCAGGAAGAATTGATACTGAATTAAAAGGTAGCGAAGCTCAAGAAATAATTAAAGTGATAAATAACTACTCAAATGCTTTAAATTTACTTGATGACTATGACCATAAGAGAATAACTAAACCTAATGGAACTAAAAATAATAAACAAATTACTTATGAAGATTGTATGTATATAGTTAGTAAATTAAAATTTAATAGTGATAGTGATTTATTTGCATTAGAAAGAAATCAGGGGTTAAAAGCAATTATAGGTACTATATATCAATCTTTTGATGGTAATGACTTATATCCTACTATAGAAGAAAAAGCAGCCAATTTCTTATATTTAATTACGAAAAACCATACTTTTATTGATGGTAATAAAAGAATAGCTGCTACACTATTTATATATTTCCTAGAATTCTATAATATTCTTTATAATAAAAATGGACAAGTTATTGATAATAACACACTTGTTGCAATCACACTACTTATTGCTCAATCTAATCCTAAAGAAAAGGAAATACTAATTGATTTAGTAATGAACTTCTTAAATAATGATAATTAAGTAATTCCGACAATCTGTCGGAGTTTGATATCAAGAAAAAAATCTCTAATGATAAGTGAGTGAACCTGTCACAATTTGTGACAGGTTGAACCCAAAAATTAACAAACAATAAATAACTCAAAAATAAAAAAATATAGGTTGTATCAGGACACAAGAATTCCTTATAAAATAAGGATTTTAGGTAAAAGTGTCTATATAACATTCAAAGAGTTGCTTTAATCAGGACACTAGCCACAGATCCAGACATTTTATTATTAGACGAACCACTATCAGCACTAGATTATCAAACAAGACTTGCATTATCTGATGACTTATATAAAATAATCAAAAATGAAGGAAAAACTGCTATTATGGTAACACATGACTTAGGTGAACTTGAGTTCTAAAAAGAGAAATTATTTATTAACAACAATCCAAGCATTAGGAAGCCATCTATAAGTTGGAACATAACCATTCCAAGGGGAATTAATGTATTCATGATTAACAGTCATAGAAGTTGATGTTCCACCATCTAAATTTGCAGCATTAACAGCCCCATATAACTCCATTATATGTGCCATATCAGCATAACTTGCCCCTTGTGAATGACTTTGTAATCCATCAATAACCAACATTAAAACAATTCCATCTGCCCTTTGTCCAATAGCTGCTCTGCCACAAGTCCAAGTATAATAATTAACATCTTTATAATAATTAACACCATTTACAATCAAAAATGGTCCCCATTCAACAGCATCCCTTATTCCCAATGAATAAGCTTCATCAATTGTCATTTTTTTTAAAATAAGTTTGTCATTCTTATCAAAGCCAATAATTCCACCACCAGCGTCACCACTAGCATAATTTGAATCAAGCACACCATCAATGAATACAGGACCATGTGGAATACCACCATTACTATTCCAATTAGGATCATAAAATCCTCCGGCATTCATTGCTATAAGAGCATTATTTTTCCTAGAAATTACTGACAATGTTTCGCCATAAGAAGTATCAGAAGTACCTGCACCACTACTTTTAGCAATTTTAACTAACGAAGGATCATATATAACTGCCATATAACCTTCATAATGATAATCAGCTCCAATAGTAGTACCAGAAATCTTAATAATTTTATATATATCATCTTCATCATGATTAAGAATTTCTTCTTCATACTTATTAGCATATACTTCCAAATTACCACTATCTAAAGAAAAATCTATTTCATCATCACTTAAATCAACAAATTCATTATCAACAACATTATTAATTATTGTATCATCATAAATTGTTGTTGCCACATACTTATAATTTAATGATCCAATACTCGAATTTATAAGCCAATTTTTAAAATCATTATTATAATATATTAAGTTAACAACACCAAAAATTTCTAATATATATGCAAATAAAATTAAAAGGAAACCTATTTTTTTTGCATATTACAAACATTAATAATTCTTTTATCTTTAATTAATAAAGAAAGACTAACAAATAAACCAACAATCAAAATTATAAGTAAAGATAAAACCGTTATTTTAAAATCTTCATTAATCTTAGTTTTATTATTAATAATAACAACCTGAATAGCAATAAAAAAAGGAATAGCAAATAAGAAAAATATTGTAAAAAACTTACATATACTAACTTTTTTGTTCTTTACATATCTCACTTACTACACCTCTTTACTTCAAATCATTATAAATTAATTTTAACAATAAATTCACATCATTATTATAAAAATTTAATTTATTTTTTCCTTCTTTATAAGCATAACTATTATATTGTTTAACAAAATCATTATATTTATTTACTATAACTCTATAAGAGTCAATCATTTTTAAATAATTATTAGAAAAAACACGACATTTTTCATTCAATAAATTATTATCAATATCATACTGACAACTATTATACAAAACAATTATCTTAAAAGAATTATCATTTAACTTATCATGCATTTTTTCTATTGATGATAAAATATTATTTTTTCCTATATCAAAATCATCAAAATAAACATTAAAAGAATCATTAATTATAACCATATCATCTTTTAATTCATTTGCATTTAAATTAAAAATCTCATAATAATAATTTATATTATTCTTAATATTATTACTTTTCTCAATGTCAATAGAATAATCATTTATGTAAGCTAAAACACATTCTAAAGACATAACAAAAATTCCCATTAAAATAAGTATAAAACCAATCTTTAAAAAAGAATTTTTGAACATCAATCATCACCTATATTAAAATAATATAAGTTTTAAAATTCCTTGTAAACAATATAAAACTATTTTTTTATCTTCTTTACATTATTATACTTTTTATTTACAAATAGAACTAACGATGTACATGCAATAATAAATAAAATTTTTGGAAGATAATTTATATTATTATTAACGAATGTATTAGGTGGAAGAACGATTTCTTCGTTTAATTCATAGAAGGCTTCTATTACGTTATCATCAGCATTGTTTGACACAACTAATGGATAATTAATTACTTCTTTTAAAGAATAATTATCAAATTCTTCAAACTTAATATTTTCAATTCTTGTTCCAATAATTTGATCTGTTACTATAACTGTTTTACTGTTATCAATCTTTCCATTAAAATAATATAATATTTTATAATAATTTGTTTCTTCCTTTAAATATAAAACTTTAATTACATTGTTTTCAACATCGATAGATATTTCATTTGTAGATGTAATACCATCTTTATAACCAGCTGGTTTATATAAACTTAACCAATCTTCTCCAAAATCATTAACAATATCTTCGATAGTAACTAATGATCCATACTCTCTAAAAACATCTTTCGTTTTTGCCACTAAATTAACACGTGATATTTCATCTTTGTAGTATTCTATATGATAAGAATAGATATTCTTTTCGTATACGATGTTTAAAACATTATTGTCTTTAGCTATAACAAAATCATTTAAAATAATGTTTTCACTAGTATAACCGGTAGGCAAATACTTATCTTTATCTACACTTACTATTTCATCAAGCTCTAAATAATCACTAACAGTTCCGAGTAAATTGTCTTGTGAAATAGAATCTTTATAATAATTTATAGTATATGGATATTTCTCTTTTTCATAATAAACTTCTGGAGATGAAGTCATTACAAGTTTTTGTTCCTGATTATCTTTGTCTTTATATTTTAATACAACTCCTTCATTTAAAATGTTATTAGTAGCATACCAGCCATTTTCCAAATTATCATTTAATCTTATCTTAAAATTAAAAGATTTTTTTTCATCACTTATTTCACCTAAAGAATAAGTAACAACTTTATCATTGACAATTACTCCTTCTCCAGATACATAAGAAAAATCTTCGCCAATAGTATCAATTAATACTGCATCTTTACCAGCAGAAATTTCTTTAATGTCAGTTGCTAATTCTTTTAATACATCTTTAATACCATCAGTTGTAGCATCATAGTAATACTCTTTTCCACTAGCTATACTTTTTAAGATATTTTTAGCATCCTCACTAGTGTCATAACCAACAGTATATATCTTTATTCCAGCGTTTTTAACTCTAGCTATTGACTGAAATAAAAGTTCAGTACTATTAGGTTCACCATCACTTATTATCAATATGTATTTTAAAGAATTATCTTCAACTGAATCTAAGTTTTCTTTAGCAAGATCGACTGCTAAATGTAAATTTGTAGCACCATATGGATAATCAAAATCACTAGTATTAAAAACTTGATTAGTCCATGAAATTTTATTTGAAGTATCACTAGCAAAAGTAATTAAATTGATTTTACTAGTTGAAATATTTTCTGTTATATCCTTAGAAAAACTTATAGCACCATTAACTGCATTTTCCCATTTATAATTGTTAATTGAATCATTAAACATACAATATAAATTTTGATTATTTATATTAGCATGCTTATTGTAAAACAAATCGAAAGATGTTTTTGTTCCATTAGCACAAAGCATGCTGCCTGATCTGTCAAAAATAACAGACACATAAACATTTTTAGTTGAAGACTCTAGTGTACTTTCCCCTTTTATTACAAACTCTACATTATAAACAAAATCTTCATCTGTTTTACTTACTTTTTTAGTTACTAATATTTCATCATTACTAACACTAACTTCTTCATTTCTTATATCACCACTTTTATAATCTAATGCCAAAACAAAACTAGGCAAAAAAACATAAATAAATAAAAAACTTAATAATATTTTTTTTATTTTCAATACAATTCCTCCTCTATTTTTTTAGCAATTATTAAAAGATAAGAATCATCTGGTTCATAATAACAGGTTTGCATAATTAAAATTTCATCATCATAATCCAAAGTGCTTTGATACAAAGATGATTTGTTTAACCAATCAATATGGTCATTCCATTCATCTTTAGTAAAAGCTAGCTTCATATGCTGAAAATCAGATACTGTAATTACTACATTTGATATTTCGTAATAAGATATTTTATTATTACTTTCTAAAATAAGCTTTCTGTTATCCAAATTATTAAAAAAATCGAAATTTAAAAAATTTTCTAACTTTTTAAATTCTGTCTGAATATTTTTAGAATTATGTCCATAAATTAAAATTTTTTTATCAAGATCAATATTGTTTCTATAGTCTAGGAAAATAGAACCAACGCTATCAAAGTTTTTATAAACATCGTGATTTAAGTAATATTCATTATCTTCTGTTTGAACTAAAGGAACATCAATATCAATAGATTCTATATAAAGACGTCCAACAATATCTTGATTATTAAATTCATTTCTTGCAACATTTACATATTCAGAATTTACTTGACTACCAACAACTATATCTACTATTTCTTTGTAATCAATTTCTTTAAAATCAATTGGAAACTCAACATTTAAATTAAAAGGTAATAATAAACTAAAAGCTAAAACAACAATTTTTCTAATAAACTCCATATCACCACCTCAATTTTAGTTTATTCCAATGATTTGTATAAATTTGTCTTTTTATGAATAATATAGAATTTCTTTAATATTTTTATCTAAAACAATCAATTCTTTAATATTTTTAATAGCACAAATAAATTTATAATTATCTTTTTCATCAATATTTAACATACATAATAATTTTTTCTTTAATAGGCTTTCACTTATACTCTTAGAATTGCAACAATTACAAAAGTATTGAACGTAAACTTTATTTTTATTATTCTTTGTTAAATAATAAGTTTTCTTAACTTTCATTAAATTACCACAAGCACATCTAACTTTAAAAAGACTTTTATTTTTTCGATAACTTTTTATTTTTTCTTGTACAGATAAATATTTATTAATATTAACAATAGGAATATGCTTACCTTTAGTTTCAAAGTATCTATCACTATTTATTCCATAACGTACATTACCAATATAATTAGGATTTAGCAAAAGAAGTTTTATCGTTTTATATGACCATTTACATTTATTTTTAGTCAAAACATTAGCATCATTTAAAATATTGGCAATTTTCGTATATGAATACCCTTTTAAAAACAAATCAAAAACTTTATTAACTATTATTGATTCTTCTTTATTTACTTTTTGAATTTTTCTTCCTTTTTCTTTAACATAGCCATAGCTTATATTTTTTGATGCAATTGTGTATCCTTCTTTTACTTTCCTTTCTAATCCCAATTTAACTCTTTCAACAATATTTTCTCGTTCAAATTCGGCAAAAATACCTATTATTTTTATAAACATTCTCCCTGTAGATGTCTTAGTATCAATTGACTCATTTAAGGAATTAAAACTACAATTGTATTTATTAAAAATATCTATAAGATCTATTAAATCTTTTGTTGATCTTGTTAATCTATCTATTTTATAAACTAAAACATTGTTAATTTTATTTTCTTTTATATCATCAATTAATCGTCTCAGTTCTTTACGATCAACAATATTTTTTCCACTTATACCTTCATCAATATAAATAGAAAAAACATTCCAATCTTTTATGCTAGCATAAGATTTTAATTTTTCTTCTTGCGCTCTAATTGAATAACCATTATTTGCCTGTTCTTCAGTTGAAACTCTAATATAAATACCTGTATTAATCATATTCATCAGTAAATATTATTTTTTTTTTTGAAAAATAGAACTCAAATGAAGCTATAAGTATATCAGATAGAATAATTGTTTTAACTAAAAGACCATCTACTATAAAAAGTATCTATACAATAAATTATGAAAAAAGAGAAACACCAATAAAAAACAGAACAAAAAAAGAATTTAGTATATATTACGATAAAATATGGAGGGATTTAGATGTCCATATACAGTAAAGAACATGAAGAATTTTTAAAAAAGAAAAAAAAAGAAAAGTATCTTGTAATACTATTTCAATTTTTAATACTTATAATATTTATTGCAACGTGGCAAATTCTTGCTAACTTAAAAATAATTAACACTTTTCTATTTTCATCACCAGAAAATATTATAAATACAACGATAAAACTATTTAAAGATAAACTATTAACACATATAGGAGTAACCTTTTATGAAACAATAATAAGTTTTCTTTTAGCATCAATATTAGGTTTAATAGTAGCAACTATATTATGGTGGAATAAAACTATTGCTAAAATAGTTGATCCTTACTTAACTGTCATAAATTCTCTTCCAAAAGTTGCATTGGGTCCATTAATAATTATTTGGGTAGGAACAAGTACAAATTCAATTATCTTTATGGCTCTAATGATATCCTTAATAATAAGTATCATAAACATATATAATGCATTTATCTCAACAGAAAAAAACTATATAATATTATTAAAAAGTTTTAATGCAACTAAATGGCAAATATTTTCTAAAGTAATTTTACCTAGTAATAAACAAAACATAATAAACGCATTTAAAATAAACATTAGTATGTCTTTAATTGGTGTAATAATGGGAGAACTATTAGTATCTAAAGAAGGACTAGGATACTTAATAATGTATGGCTCACAAGTATTTAATATTAATTTAGTAATTACGTCAGTTTTCATATTAGGAATAATTTCATATATAATGTATTATGTAATACATATTATTGAAAAAAAAGAAAATGTAAAAAAAGAAAAATCCTGATTATTACAGGATTTTTTATTATGCAATAGACATTAATGTTCCAATAATGACTAAATAATTATTTTTATTCAATAAACTACATGTAAATAAAGTTACAGTTGTATCGTTTAAATTACGCTTAATGGAAATTTTTCCATCTTTGTAGTCATTATAAATATTAGAAACAACATATATATACTTTTTATCAAGATACTCTAAAATTATTTTATCACCTATTGATAAATATACTAAATCGTTAAAATAAGCTACTGAGCCACTACCAGAATGGCCACCTAAAACAACATTGCCATTACTTTCATTAGGCATATTAGATTCTTTCATTATCTGCACATTATTATCTATATTATTTTTAGTACTATTTTTATCATATATATCATTGTACAAATTAATTTTAGGGATTATTAATGACATAATTGGCTTTTCCAATACTTTATTTCCATCATTAACGAACTCTATATCTGATAAAGTATATGCTTTGGATAAATTTACAAACGACAAATTTACTATTAAATAAAAAACAAACAAAATATATATTACTTTATTTACTATTGATAACATAAAGAACTCCAGATAATATAGCTAAAATTAATAATAAAATGAAATCATAAAGTTTAGAACCATCTTCAATATAAGCATCTGGTACATCTATTTCAATATCATAAAGTGGTAAAGTTATACTAACATTAGATTTTTCATCAACAATAATTGTTATATCATCAACTTTATCATAATTAGCAGTAGTAGTAACTTGTTTTATTGTATACCTACCATAAGGTAGAACTACTTCTAAAATTCCAAATTCATCTGTAATACCAGTATAAACTAAATCATCGTTTGAATCATAAAATTCAAAAGTAATACCACTTTCAACTTTCATAGAAAAATTAGTATAATCTTCGTTTGAACCATAATATTTAATAATTTTAATTTTTGATTTTATAACATCATTTTTTAAATCTAACTCTACATTTAAATTATCTCTATCAATATCTACAAAATATTCCTTTCTATCAACATAATATCCCTTACCGGCTTCCACTTCTTTAATTCTATATTTTCCATATGAAAGATTTTCTATAATGCCAACATTATTATCTCCAATAATAACATTACCTATAAAATTATCATCCATATCAAAAATTGAATATTTAGCACCAATTAAACTTGCATCCCCACTAGGTATTACAGAATTAGAATCATTATCTAATTTAACAATTTTAATACTACCCGATTCTACATAAATATCAAGTTCTAATTCTAAAAAATCAACATTTCCTCTTTCAATAACACTTTGAGTACCAAAACTATAAAAAAACTCTGTCGAATACGATAAATTATCGTCATAATTTGCTAATATTATTTTCTTATTTCCTTCTTCTGAAGAATTTATAATTAATTTATTATCAACAATTTTTGCATCAATATCTGACTCGATAATTTTAAATTTATTTAATTGAAAACTACTATCAAATAATTCAATACTGTCATTAATACTCATTGTAATTTCTTTAGGAATATTTGGTGCCAAATTGTGACTACTTACTAATTTTTCTATTTCTTCTATTTCACTATTATATGGATAAATAATATTTTTATCATTAACATTATCAATCCAATTAAAAGAATGGTTTGGATCAACAGTTCTCCAAATTAACATCTGAGTTATAGAAATCCATTTTTCTTCAAGATGATTTTTATAACCATAACCATAATATGCTAAAAGTTTTAACCTTTCCCACTGTTCTTTCGATAAATTAAAAGCACTATCATATTCAATAAAACCTGTATAATTAGTTCCATCTATTAAGGTAGCAAAAGGCTCTATACAATAAGCAATATTATTATTTAAAACATTTCTTATTGCTTTTGCATTTCTGAAATAATAATAATATCCATCATATTTGACATAAGAAATAGAATTTAAACTTTCTGAAGAAGAAAAAATAGCCTCTCTTGCTAAAACTTTATCAGATAAAAAAAAGCTAATTAAAAATACTATTATTAATGTAATCTTTTTCATATAATCTCCTTATCATCACTAATAGTATTTTTATTCATATAATTTAAAAATCCTAAATATTATTAAAATATTCAATAACGCCTTCTGTTATGCTAATTGCAAGAGTTGCCTGATAATCTTTATCTTGCAATAACTTCCTTTCTTGATAATTAGATAAAAAACCACATTCTATAAGTACTCCAGGAGTATTAATATATTTATACATATAAAGATTTGTAGTTGTTATTTCTCTATTTGTCGAAGTGTTTTTTTTAAACTTTTCTTGAATACTTGATGCTAAAATTTCATTAAATTTATTACCTTCATAATATAAAACTTCTGCACCTTTATAATATGAATTTTTATACCAATTAACATGAATAGACAAATAAATATCAATTTTTAAATAATTCTCATCTATCATTTTAATTCTTCGATATAAATCTCCTCTTTTTTTATGTGCATCATAAACGCTAGAATGGTCTATATCACTATCTCTAGTTAAAAATACAGTTGCCCCTTTCAAAGATAACTTTTCTTCTAATACTTTAGCAATTTCTAAATTAATGTCTTTCTCATAAATGTTTCCATATACTACGCCAGGATCACGTCCTCCATGTCCAGCATCGACAAATATAACTTTTCCCAATAATGGAAATTCATCAATATGAGAAATAGCAGCTGATTTATCAATAATTAAAATAATTAAAATTAAGATAACAATTAAAAAAAATTTAAATTTAATTTTTAACATAAATATCATTACAATATATGAAAACTAATAATAAAAATCACAAAAAATAGGTAATTATTATTACCAAAATAAAGAAATAAAATATAATACATAGAAAGGAGATATCTTATGTACGGATTTGAATATGGTTATCCAATTTACTGGGGATGTCAAAATAATAATAACTATAGTTGGCTATGGATTATAATTGTAGTATTCATTATAATATGTTTATTTAAAAATTGTGACTCAAGAAATAATTGTCGTTAGATTAAATAAAATGATTTAAAAATCAATGCTTAAATATTATTATAAGACATTGATTTTTATTTTATATTAAAAAAAATTCAAGTATCTAAAAAAACAATACATAAATATGTAAATTGTTTAAAATCTTAAAATTTAAATAATAAATTTACATAAAAATGTTTTTTTAAAAAAAACTGATAGAAAATAACTATTTTATAATTTATATATTGCTTTTCGAATAAAAATTCGAATAACTATCATTTTGGTGCTGAAAACAGGATTTGAACCTGCGACCTATCGCTTACGAGACGATTGCTCTACCAACTGAGCTATTTCAGCATAAGAATTATTAACTATAAAGTTAATAACTCATGTAATAATTCTTCTTCATTATTAAGCTCAAAATCTTCTATTCTATCAACTCTACATTTTTCTGCCAATATAATGGCTTTAACTTTATCAACAGCATTTTGAATTTCATCATTAATAACTATATAATTATATTTTGTAACTTCGTTTATTTCTTTATAAGCATTTTTAAAACGCTCTATAATTTTATCTTTTGACTCTGTATTTCTTTTTATAAGCCTATCTTTTAATTCTCTCATACTAGGTGGCATTATAAAAATAAAAATACTTTCTTCCATCTTTTCTTTAACTTCAAGTGCACCTTGAATATCTATTTCTAAAATTATATCTTTACCACTAGCAAGACTTTCTTCAACTTTCCTTTTTGGAGTTCCATAATAATTATCACCATGAACTTTTGCATATTCCAAAAAATTACCTTTTTTTATATCTTCTTCAAATTGTTCTTTAGTAACAAAATAATAATCTTTTCCATCAACTTCATTACCACGTGGACTTCTTGTTGTCATAGAAATAGACAAACTTAAAGTATCAACTTGTTTTAATAATTCATTACATATTGTCCCTTTACCAGCACCAGAAGGACCAGATAATACAATCAAAGTTCCAGTTTTTTTTCTCTTAACCATAATAACCTCACATAATTTACATTATTATATAACATAAGTTATTATTTTTTAAAGATTTTTTTCACAATATTGTGGAAAATTATTAAAAAAATAATTTATCTATAATATTACCTTCAATATCTTTTAGTTCTATACCCTTTTCATCCATAAGAATATAACTATTAACAGAACCATTCTTTGGTAATGATAACGATCCCGGATTAATAAAAATATGATTATTTATCTTTTTAATAAAACCTATATGAAAATGTCCATATGCCATAATATCAAACTCACAATTAGGAATATTGTCAATATTATATTTATGACCATGTGTACAATATATTTTTTTATTACAAAAATCTAATAATAAATTATCATTAAATGTAAACTCTGATATTTGCTCATCGACCTCAGAATCACAATTACCACGGACAACATAAAGATATTGTTTTAAAGAATTTAAAACCTCCGATACTTTCATTGGATTATATTCAAGTGATAAATCATTACATGGTCCATGATAATATAAATCACCTAATATAACTATTTTATCAGCTTCTTCACGTCTAAAAATATCCCTTAAAATTTTTGTATAATAGAAAGATCCATGAATATCAGAAACAAATAAAACCTTCATAGTACCTCCATTATTAATTATTTTTTCTTATTTTCTTTTTGTTCATTAAAATTACTTGAAAATCCATCAACCGCTCTTAAAACTTCAATAGGAAGTGTAAATACTATTGTATTAGAAGCATCACCAGAAATATCATTAATAGTAGACAAAGTTCTTAAATGAATTGCTCCTGGAACTTTACTCATATTATTTGCAGCTTCTGCTAAATTGCGCGATGCTTCAACCTCTCCTTGAGCTTTTGTAATAACTGCTTGTTTTTCCCTTTCTGCTTCAGCAATTCTAGCAATAACACGTTGCATTTCCTCAGGAAGTGAAATATCTTTTAATTCAACATTTTCTACCTTTATTCCCCAAGGATCTGTAAGCTCATCAATAACTTTGCAAATTTTTTCAGATATTTTTTCTCTTTCACCTAAAAGCTCATCCAAAGTAACAGCTCCAACAGCATTACGCATTGTAGTCTGTGATAATTGTTCTATTGCATAAGAATAGTTTTCAACAGCTAAAATTGCTTTAGAAGCATCAAAAATTTTATAATATAAAACCGCATTTATTTTAATAGAAACATTATCTTTTGTAATAGCATCCTGTGCTGGAACATCTACTGCCTTAGTACGAATATCTACTTTTTTATAAGATTGAAATATTGGAACTACAAAATTCCAACCAGGATTCATTATTTTATGAAACTTTCCACGATGAAATTTAACTCCTCTTTCATATTCATCAACTTGAACAATAGTAATTGACAAAAGAAAAATAATAACAATAATAACAACAATCCACATATAAACCTCCACTACTTTAACTCATTATTTATTAAATCTTTATAATCCTGCACACCAGGTTGATTAAATGGATTAACTTCTAAAAAAATTGCCCCTGCAATAGAAGATAAAATAAAGAACTGAATAAGCTCTCCAATTGCATGCTCATTTTTTTCATCAATAGTAATTATATTGCTAGGAGTATGACCATTACTATGAGCAAGTGCAACTTTATCCAAAGCTATTTTATTTAAATTATTAAGCTCAATATCATATTGATCCAAAGATATTTTAAAATCTTTATCAATACCTATAACAGTTTCAAAAATAATATCACTACCATCTTGAAAAAACTGTCCCAAAGAGTGTAAATCTCTGGTATTTACGCAGGAAATAGGAAGTATCCCCTTAGAATCCTTTCCCTGTGTCTCTGCAAATAACTGCTTTAACCATTCTGTGAAATAATATAACTTATTATTATATACAGTAAAAGATTCGACATGTTTATGTTTATGATACATAATATCTCTAATAACAGCATATTCTATAGCTCTATCTATTTTTCCAAAAGACTCACGTGCACCATCTAAAATTTTTGCAACATTAATTCCTGCTACCGAAATAGGCAAAAGACCTACAGGAGTTAATACAGAAAATCTACCACCAACATTTTTAGGTATCGTAAATGATAAAAAATCTTTCTCATTAACTAATTTTCGTAAATCTCCATCTTTTGGATCAGTCGTTATAATTATTCTATTCTTTAATTCATCTGAAGAATACTTTTTTTCCATCATTTCCATTACTAACGAAAATGCAATAGAAGGTTCCAATGTAGTACCAGATTTAGAAATAACATTAACTATAACTTTTTTATCTTCCAAATAATTAATAGTTTCATGATATTCTTCTGCTGTTAAATTAGTTCCTAAAAAAATTATTTCAGGCTTTTTTTCAGCATACTTTGGAGATAAGGCTTCAATAACAGCCTTACTCCCCATATATGATCCACCAATACCTATAACTAAAAACACATCGCAATTTTCTTTAATAAAATCTGTTAAATTAATAAGTTTAATAAGCTCTTTTTTAGATATAAAAGTATCTAGCTTATTCCAATAGGATAAATCACCACTAACAAATCTTTCCTTTAGATCTTTAGCTTTGTCTAAATAAATAATTTTATCTTCTTTTTTTATATATTCTTTCATATATTTATGAAAATCAAAATTAATCATTTAATTCCTCCTAATATTTACTACAATAGCATGAATTCTCTTATCATTCTTCAATGTAATAAAATCTTTCGTTAGTTTATCACCATCTAAAACAATATCATTATTATCAGTAAAATTAACTTTTATTTTATAAAGAGTATCAAAATATTTATATTCAATTTCATAACAATCCCAATTATCAGGTACTGAAGGTGAAAACTTAAGAGTATTTCCTTCCTTTCTCAAACCTAATATCTGCGTTATACCAATATTATAAAACCAAGCACTACTTCCTGTATACCAAGTCCATCCACCTCGACCAGGATTTTGCTTATTGCTATAAATATCTGCTGCTATAACATAAGGTTCTACCTTATAACGTTTTACATCATTTTTAGTAAGTGTCCTATTAATCGGATTTATCATTTGATAATAATTATAAGCTAACTCATTAGCACCTAACTTAATAAGAGCCATAATATACCAAATAGTAGCATGAGTATATTGACCACCATTTTCCCTAATACCTTCTGGATAATCCATAATATAACCAGGATTATTTATAGATTTAGAAAATGGTGGAGTAAGCAATTTAATAATCTTTAAATCACTATCCACAAGATTTTCTTCAACTGACTTAATAACAGAATTTATCTTATCTTTTGTAATAACATCAGACAATATTGAAAAGCTTTGACATATTAAATCAATTTTACATTCATCATTTAAATGAGATCCTAAAGTACTACCATTATCGAAGAATGCTCTTAAATAATAATCTCCATCCCATGCAACAGTATTCAAAGAATACTTTAACTTATCTAAAAAACTAATATATTTTTTAGTATCTAATTTTTTATGTTTTTTAACAATCTCAATAAAATCACTAATTATATAATACAAGAAAAATCCAAGCCAAACACTAGTTCCTGAGCCTTTAATTCCTACTTTGTTCATACCATCGTTCCAGTCTCCACCACCCATTAATGGAAGACCATTTTCACCAATTTCATTCATTGATTTTTCAATAGAAATTAAACAATGTTCGTATATAGTTGCTGTATTAGTCGTATAACTATAAGTTATTCCTCGTTCTTCTTCGTCATCACTTAACATTTGTCCACAAACAAACTCAACTTGTTCATCAAGAAATTTATAATCACCACTTATTTTTACATATTGATTAACTGCATATACTAACCACAAAAAGTCATCTTTGTACCTACTTCTAAGACCAAGCTTAATAATTTCATGCCACCAATGTAATACATCACCTTGAATAAACTGATGTTTAGCGTTTTCAACAATTTGTTTCTTTGTCAAATTCTCATCGATAATAGAAATGTTAACTGCATCTTGCAATTGATCTCTATAACCAAAAGCTCCACCTACTTGATAAAAACCTGCTTTAGCATTAATTCTTGAAGATATCGTTTGATATAAATACCAACCATTTAAAATTGTATTAAAACTTTTATCTGGAGTTTTAACCTTAATTTTACCTAACCTTGTTAACCAATCTTTTTCAACTAACAAAAGTTCATTATTAATCTTTTCATTATCAGAATACTTATTAATTAAATTTAAAACATTATCATTACCAATCTCTGTTCCAAGAAGGAAAGAAAATTCCTTAACTTCATTTGGATCAAGATCAAGTTCAACATCAATAGACTTAAAAATTATTTTATCTATAGAATAATTATTAATAGGTAAAGTTGAACTAATAAACGCTGTAACACCTGAAAAATTAGTATTATAAACATTTCTAATAAGGACTGAATTCATATCTTGATAATAATTTGTTAATAAATAACGACTTGATTTTTCTTCATTAGGACCAAATGTTGGATTAATCCAAAACGTCAATTTATACTTTTTACTAACTTTACATTTATTTTTAAATTTTACTTTATAAAATTTAATCGTATCACTATTACTTACAAAATGTGTAGTATCAAAACTATAATCGGAAGTATTATGGATAAAAGTTGTATAACCGAATCCATGAATTGTTCTTATTGGATTAACAACTTTATCGTCAACTTTAATCCCTTCTGACTTATCATTTAATACTATATCATTAGTCCAAGAAGTAATCTTAAACATTTGACTATTGTATGCATAAGTAAAACCGCATTCATTATTTGTAACAATACTTCCAAATTTATCATTCGAAATAACATTACACCAAGGAGTAGGAGTATCAGGATTTGTAATTATATATTCATTACCATTTTCTGAAAATCCACCATAACCATTATAAAATAATAAATTTTTAGTATCGAAATCATCATCAACACTTTTCTCATACTTAATTGGTTCATAACTAATCATTGTATTTTCTTTTTGCAATATAGCGATACTTTCTTCTAACGAAGTACTTCTTCTACTATCAAAACGTAATCTTGCAACCATATTAAGTAAAATTGTCTCTTGTTCGTTAACATCATTTTCATCTAAAACAAATATCTCACCTGGAGTAGCCATAAAATCATAAAGAGTATTCATGCGATATTTTTCTTTTTCGATTTCTCTTTTAATAATTGATTTATATTCTTCCTTTTCTCGATTAATTATAACTACATCGACGAATATTGCTCTACTTTTATAATACTCATAAGCTTTTAGTACTTCTTTTGCTAAATTTAAAGATTCACTTTCATTAATTTCTACCAATATTATTGGATAATCACCAGTAATTCCATATTTCCACAAGTTAGTTTGATTCATGCTATTCCTTGTTAAAATATCTTTTCTTTCTGAATTAATAAAATGCCTACTTGTCTGATACAAATAATTAAGCATAACATTATAATGTCTCATATCCGGACCATTTATTCCCAATAATTTAGTATTAATATTATTCGCCAAAGTGACATACTTAAATGCATTATTAATTTTAGCAGTTGTATCATATGATTCTACAATATCATAAATTTGCTCTTTCGATTTACTATATCCACTAATAAAATATACAATTTTTTCTGAATTTTTAGGAATAATAACTTTAGTTCTTAAACTTATAACTGGATCAATATTTGTACCAACAGTATTTGTTAAGTCTTTTTTCGTAAGTGCTAAAGGATAGTTTGTATTTCTATTTCTACCAATAAAATTAGCTCTTTCTGTTTCATAACTTATTTGAAAATCATTATCTTCTACTAACAATCTATTAACCAAATATTGAACTGTTTTCTTTTTATTATTCTTTCGATACATAACAATAGCTTGATGTAATTCATCATACTCACTATCTATAAATAAGCTTTTAAAAGTACGATGTGTAACATCCTCTATATTTTCAATAATTATTGGTTCTGTATAAGTAGTTAATTCTAAAGTTTTATCTTGATTTAAATTATTTTTCAAAGTTACTTTTCTTATTTCAGCATTATGTTCTTTAGTAACAATTATTTCTGTCTTAGTAGTAATGCCTCCATCTTGTCTAATAAAATTAATTCTATCACTAGCAAAAACAATATTATACTTATCTGGTTTAACATTTGTAGGAGCATAAGTATTAGACCAAAATTTACCAGTATCAATATCCTTAATATACAAAAACATACCATAATCTTGCTCTGTTATCTTTCTATAACGGTTAAGCTGAGTCTTCTTATATCTACTAAAACCATTACCTCTATCATTTATAAGTAACAAATAATTATTGTTTGATAAAACAGATACTTCTGGAATCAATGACAAATAATTAAATTCACGGATATCATTTTCTACTTTTTCTTTTTCGTAATTATATTTTTTGTAACCATAGATTTTCAAATCTATTACTGGATTTAATTGAACTTTTTCTTTCAACAGAATCTCTATTGATTGAACTCTAACATCATTATGAAAATAATTTCTAATGACATCTTTTTTCAAATAATTAGCTAAACTTGCTAAAATCATACCTTGATGATGTGCAAAATATGAAAGAACAATCTCTTTATCATCGTAATCATATGATTCAAAAAAACCAAAATTACCATAAAGTCCAATCTCTTTTAATCTAATAATATTATCATATACTGCTCTAGGATTAGTAGTTATTGCTAAAATAGAAGCATATGGAGAAATAACTATTTCTTGCTCTTTATCTTCCTGAACTTTCAAATATGGTGTAGAAAAAGCCTTGTATTTATAATTCAAACCATCATCTAATTCACCATAAGCAGATTCAGATATCCCCCACGGCATACTAGGATCTACTTCTTTCATATACTCTTTTTGACAATACAAAGCAAAGAAATAGCTTTCATCTAGTAAAGTATTTGGATAACTTTTCATAAAAATTGCTGGCATAAAATATTCAAAAGACGTTCCGGACCAAGAAGTAAGACCTTTATATTTTTTAAATCTTGTCAAAGATTTATCAAGACAAAGCCAATGTTTAGATGGAACATCACCTTTTGCAATAGCTACAAATCCTAAAATTCTACTTTCACTAGCAAATTTATTATAATTATATATTGATAATTTTTCTTCTGTAGCATTATAAGAAACACTAAATACATCTTTATTAGTATATAATCTTGAAAAATCCATATTATCAAATAATTTTTCAATGCGACTACTTAATTCATTATTTCCAATGTCATTAACAAATTCTTTAGCAACTAACAAACACGCTGCCAAATTACCATTATCAACAGAAGATACATCATATGGATATATTTTTTGCATTGTCTTAATATCGTACCAATTATATATAAATCCATTCCATTTTTCCAATTTTTCAATAGAAGTAATAACATTGTCAATTAACTTAATCGCGGCATCACTTTTTATAAAATCTAATTTGCATGCTGATACTATAGCAACAATTGACATTCCGATATCTGTTGGAGAAGTCTTATAGTCTTCTTTTATTTCACGATTAATCTGATAATTATCTGGAATTAAATAATTATTAGAATTTGTTAACAAATTGCTAAAATATAACCAAGTTCTATACGCAATATCTGTTAATTCTTCATCTTCTTTGTCATTTAATTCATCTTTTTCTTTTAAATTTTTCTTGCTAACTAACCATAATACAAAAGGAGCTATTAAAAAAGAAAAAATAACAACTAATCCAATATACAAATAACTAGGATTAAAAAATATTAAAGCAATAAAAATTAAAACAGCAACATAATTAGCTTTAAAAGCTAATAAATAAGTAGATAAATCATTATTTATTGTCTTTGTGGCATCTTCAGCCGTCATCCAATTAAGTAAATTTTTATGACTAATTAACATTCTATATAATGATTTAAACATAGCATTTAAATGCATATAAGCAACATAAGGAATGGTAATAAAATTAATATAAAGTCGTGATATTAAAGCAGTCGTACCAAATACTAAAGAATCATAATGTTTAAAAGCTGCAATAGTCCTTTTTTGAATGTTAAATATTTCATTCAAATAAAAGAAAATTGGAAGTGATATTATCAATAAAACAGCAATAGTAGTATAAATAGGATTTCCTATAATAAAAGATAAAATCATTAAGATAAGTAAAGTTGGATTAATAAAAATACGTCTTATATTATCAAATATTTTATATTTTTCAATTTCATTTAAAGGATTTTTCACTTTAGCATTTTTTTTACTTTTAACTTTAGATTTAAGCCAGCCAATTATTTGTACGTCTCCCCTAGTCCAACGATGCTGTCGCGACATATCAACTAAAAAAGAACTTGGGAAATCATCGATTAACTCAATGTCAGAAGCGTATCCACATCTTAAATAATTTCCTTCTAACAAATCATGACTTAAAATTAAATTTTCAGGAAATTTATCACCAATTATTGTATCGAAAGTTTCAACATCATAAATTCCTTTCCCAACAAAACTACCTTCACCAAAAACATCTTGATAAAAATTTGGGACAATAGAAGAATAAATATCAAAACCACCTATACCTGCCATAAGTTGTGAATAAGTAGATTTATTAGTAGCCTCAATATCCACACTAACTCTAGGTTGAACAATACCATAACCATTTATAACCTTTGTTTTAGAACTATTATAAACAGGTCTATTCGAAGGATGAGCCATAAGACCAACTAATTTTTGTGCAGAATTTAAAACAAGTTCTGTATCTCCATCAAGAGTAATAACATATTTAATCTTAGCTTTCAAATTAGAAACTGTTTCTACATATACGTATTTTTCCTTTTCCTCTTGAGAAAGCTTACCTAAAAGTAATTTATTAAAATGTAATAACCCACCACGCTTTCTTTCATATCCAAGATATTTCCCTTCTGCAGGGTTAAAAGCTCTTCTTCGATACATATAGAAAAATAAGTCTTTTCCATATTTCTTATTTAGTTCTGCTGCTTTTTTTACACCATGAGAAGCAATAATTGGATCTAAATCATAATCAGCAGAATTATATTCCATACAATCTCCAAGAAGAGTAAAATACAAATTTGCAGTTTTATTAGACAAGTAATACTTTTCCAAACATCTAAACATATTATCTATTTTTTTTGTATCTTTAACAATTGTAGGAATAACTACCATTGTTGAATATTCTCTAGGAATACCTTTTGAAAAATCTAACTTAGGTAAAACTTTAGGTTTATTAAAATACATAAATATTTTATTAGTAATTTGAATAACTACTTCACTTATTGGAACTAAAAGCAAGATAAAACCAATTACAGAAATATCAATTAAATAAGGCGCAATTATCCAAGATATAATAATAGTAAAAAATAAAATTACAAACACATATAAAACAAATCGTCTACTATAATTTTTTTTATCAAAAATATAGTCTGCAATATGCTTATTTTCTTTATTAGACTTTAAAATTAAACTATTAACATATTTATACTCATCTTTCTTTTTCGTATTAATAACAATTTGCCTTCGATAAAGAGATTTACTTTCTTGTGTTAAATTTTTATACACAGAATCTGTTAATAAAAGCTGTTCTGTTTTACTAATTTTGTCACATAATTCACTAACTTCTAGCTTAGACAAAAATCTTAAATTATTAAAAACATTTGATACTAAAATATTATCTTCAATACTAGATAAATGTTCGTCATTTATAACTTCTTTTAAATCAATATTATTATCTTTTAAATAACTATTTAATTTTTCAAAAATCTCAATAGATTGTTCTCCTAATTCTTTTAAGCTAGCATTTAAATGATACAAATATACTGGATGTTCAATCAAATATTCATCAATAGAAATATAATCTTCAAGATTAATATTCTTACCATTATTACGTGCTAAATCTATCTGCTTCATCAAGTCTTCAACTTTTAATATATCAACTTGTTTATTTCTTCTTTTTATACATAACTTATTCAACTCATCTATTAAAATCATAGACACTAAAATAGGAATAACCTCTATTGAAGGATATGAAAAATAACAATCATTTTTATTTTGATAACTGTTTAGCTCTTTTAACAAAACTGATTTATCTAAATTAAAATTATATTTTTTAAAAATATTAATTAGTATAAAATATATTTCCTCATTAATTTCTAAAACGGTTTTTATATTTTTTCTTTCTTTAAAAATTTTTTTAATATAATTCTTACTTTCTACAACTAAATAATAATTATCAATAATCCACTCATTAGTAGATCCAACATAATTATGATTTTTAGTAAGTTCAACAAGATTCTCATAATAACTTTCAATATTCTTACAACTATCTAAAAATCTCACAAAAATTTTATTCATATAATCTACTCCTAACTAAAAATTAAAGTAATTAATCAAATTATCTAACTTGCATATATAATTATATCATAACATTTAAAAATATGTTAGAATATAATTAAATATGGTGATATTATGGAAAAAAAATTGATAACAAAAGTTTCTCTTTTTATAAATGCTGTCTTGTTCTTCATTGTTGGAATTACCATTATACTATTTAAAGCTAAGTATATAAATATGTTTCATATTATTACTTCATTATTAATGGTGGCTTTAGGTTCAATAACATTAATATTAAACATAATAAAAGCAAAAAAAATTAAAGACATTTCTATATCATTATCTACCTTAATAATTGGAATATTTTTTTACAACAATAAAAAAAAGTTCCTAGCTATATTTCCAATTACATTTGGAATATATATGCTAATAAATGGTTTAATAAAATTTATTACTTATATACTATTTAAAGAAAAAGAAAAACAAAATTACTATATGGTATTAATCGGTAGTTTGATAGATTTCACTTTTAGTTTTATAATGATTAAAAGTCCAAACAAAAACATTAATAATTTAGCTACTATTCTAGGAATATATTTAATTTTTTTTTCACTAACCTATTTTAAAGACTTTATCAAAGAATGTTATCCAAAAAAATTTTTGAATAAGAAAAAAAGAGGTTTTAGAGTAACACTTCCAACGATTATATCCGTATTAATTCCTTACAAAGTCTTATTAAAAATAAATAAAATATTAAAAAGTGATAAAAAAATTAATAGCTATATAAATAAAAAAGTAAGTGGAAAAGTAGATTTAGAAATTTTTATTCACGTAAAAGATAGCTCAATAGGAAAATTTGGACATGCTGACTTATATTTCGAAAATGTAGTATATTCCTACGGATGTTATGACGAAGCATCTAAAAAGTTTTTAGAATTAATAGGTGAAGGAACTCTTTTTGAAATACACGATAAGAAAAAATATTTAAAATTTTGCACTAACAATTCAGACAAAACAATTTTTTCGTTTGGTATTACATTAACGGAAAATGAAAAAAAAGCACTAAAAAAAGAAATTAAAAAAATAAAAAAAAATACCTATAAGTGGGATCCAAATTGTAGCGAAAAAAACAAATATGCTATATTATTGCAAAGAAAGACAAATGCTACCTTTTATAAATTCAGTCAAGGAAATTACAAAACATACTTTTTATTGTTTACTAATTGTGTAAAATTAGTTGATAACGTAATTGGAGCAACAGGAAGCGATCTTCTAAAAATAAATGGTGTTATAACACCAGGATCTTACTATGACTTTTTAATAAGAGAATTCAAAAAAGAAAATAGCAATGTTATAACTGAAAATATATATACAAAATACAATAATTATTTATAAATACACTTTTTATCATATTCTTGTATAAGTTGACATAAATCTTTTGCCTTGTTTCTTATTTTATTAGCAATTCTTTTTTTTAAAAAAATGGTTTTAATATACTTAATTTGTAAATTATATATATCTTTTAATAAAGAATTTAAATATTTATAGCTTCCCACCTTATCTATAACATTATCAAACAAAACTGGAATATCTTCTATATAACCTTTAAAACGCAAATTAGAAATAGTTGGATAAAAGGTTTTATTTTTAATCAAAATATCACATATCAAAGATTGAAATAAATATGCTGAAGAAACATAACTATTCTTTCCTATTTCATTTTTTAATGCATACAACAAATTACTAAATTCTATATTGAGAATATTATAATTACCAAATGATGCTATTATATTAATTATTTCTTCACTTTGCTTTGTATTAAGTACTTCTTCTAAAAAAATAGCATCAGATTTACAAATATAATTCATAGTTTCTCTATCATATATTAAATAGCTTAATCCAGTTCTCAGCTTTATATATTTTTCTTCAATAGTGATTTCATTATTTATCGAATTAATCGCATGATTAAATTCATGAACAATATTATCAATTAAATTAGTAAAGCTTGCATTCTTATATTGATTAAGAATTATATATTTTTCAGTATAATAATTACTATCTTTCTTTTTTAATATACGATTAAAAGTTGCTGTAACTGTATCATCTTCTGTACCACTTACATAAATTTTAGTTTCTTCAAAACACTTTATAATAACTTTCTCATATGATATATCATATTTAGTTACAAAAGCTGGTACAATCAAATATAGAAGATGCCTAATATTACTATCATAATCATAGAGATTAGAAATTTTATCAACAAAATCTATATATTTATTTAAAAAGTTATTTATATTTTCTTGATTTAATACCATAAAAACTCCTATTTATCATATTCATCATATATGTTTCCAACAATTTCTTCTATTGCATCTTCTATTGTTATAATTCCCAAAAATTTATCTTTGTCATACACTAAAGAAAAAGTTTCTTTTCTCTCCTGCATTAATCTAAAAACGTCATCAATCTTATCAGTGTATGAAAAAGTACTTACTGGTCTTATAATTTCGTTTATATTCAAATCCTTATTGTTTTCTTTATACTGCATTATTAAATCTTTAACATTTAATATACCAATAATTTTATTTTTGTTTTTAGAATAAACAGGGTATCTAGTATATTTAAATTTTTTTATTGTAGAAATTATTTTTAACATGGAATCGTCAGCATTAATAAAAACTACATTTTTTTTAGGTGTAATAATATTAGATACTTCTATATCATTAAAATTAAAAATATTAAGAATATATTCTTTTTCTTTATCTTCTAAAATTCCTTCATCGTATCCCATAAGAATCATTTTTTTTATATCTTCTTCAGTATATTTATTATTTTTTTCTTTAATTCTAAAAACTTTGCAAATTAATTTTGTAGAAAAAGTTAAAATTTTTATTAAAGGATAACAAATAAACATAACTATCTTAATAATGTCAACAAACAAATAAGAAATTGTTTGCGGATAATTAATAGCAATTTTTTTTGGAATTAACTCACCAAATACTAATGTAAAATACGATAAAACAATTGTTATTAATATCACTAGCAAAGATCTTAATATACTTTTAGGAATGGTCACAAATGAAAAATAAGGTAATAAATAATCAGCAAAAGTATCAGCAGCAAATGCACTTGCTAAAAAGCCAGCTAATGTAATAGCAATTTGTATAGTAGATAAAAATTGATCTGGATTATCTAACATCTTTTTAACTTTTATTGCACGCTTATTTCCATTCTTTATATCCTGATTTAATTTAAACTTATCAATGGATAAAATGACAACTCGCAAGAAGAAAAAATTCCATTTATTATAATTAATATAATTAATAATATAAAACTTCCTAACATATAAGCTCCTTTATAAATTTTTTTAATCTTTTCCTAATAATGATGCTGGATTAATTATATCACTCCCATATTTGTCCTTAATGCTATCCAAAACAGATTGTATCTTTTCGTTAGCTATGTCATCATTTTCTGATTCGAATAAAGACGTTTGAGCTACTCTTTTATCTGTAAATCCAGATATTCTTATACCAATATTTCTAATCTTTTCAAAATTCCAAGATTTATACAACAAATTTATAGCTTTTTCATATATAGAATTATTAGAATTAATTGGCAAATCAAAACTGCACTGCTTAGAAAAATTAACAAAATCAGAGGTTTTAAATGTTACAGCAACTACTGTAGCATATAAATTTTTTTTTCTCAAAGCCCTACCAATTTCATCGACCTGTTTTAATAAAACTTTTTTTAGCACCGAAATATCATCAGTATCTTTGGACAAAGTCAATGAAGTACTTATACTTTTGTTTTGAGAAATAGTAGAATCAACAATAGAATTATCAATCCCGTTTGCCATTTCATAAATTGTATTTCCAAAACATTTAAATTCTCTTATTAATCGTTTACAATCGGATTTTGCAACATCACCTATAGTATAAAAACCCATTTTTTTTAATTTAATTGCTGTTTTTTTACCAACCATAAATAAATCTTCGATTGGAAGTGGCCACATTTTGCTTTCTATTTCATTTTTATATAAAGTATGAACTTTATTAGGCTTTTCAAAATCACTAGCCATTTTAGCGCAAAGCTTATTATTTCCAATACCTATGTTAACAGTAAATCCAAACTTTTCATTAATTTCATCTTTAATTTTATAAGCCAATGACAATATATTATCATATAAATAGGTAGTTCCTGTTAAATCAAGAAAACATTCATCAATAGAAAACTGTTCTAAATCAGGAGAATAATTACTGATATAATCAATCATTTTTTTTGACATTTTTTTGTAATACTCCATGTCAGGAGAAAAAACTTTTAAATTTTGGCATTTTTTTCTAGCAGAATATATCGTTTCAGCAGTTTTAATGCCGTATTTTTTAGCAATTGGTGATTTAGCTAATACAATTCCATGACGACTAGATTCATCACCACCAATAATAGAAGGTATCTTTCTTATATCAGTTTTGTACCCTTCAGCCAATAATTTAACAGCTGTCCAAGATAAAAAAGCATTATTTACATCAATATGAAATATAATACGTTCCATTGTATCACCACTTAAATTATAGAACATATATTTGGATTATACAATTAATACTTTAATAAATTAAACAATTTCCTGTCATTTCTTTTGGTATTTCTAATCCTAATAAATATAAAATAGTTGGTGCAACATCTGCTAATTTTCCATTTTTAATTTTAATATTTTCCTTAGTAATTATACAAGGAACTGGATTGGTAGTGTGACTTGTAACTGGATTATGATTTTCATCCCACATCATATCACAATTACCATGATCAGCGATTACCATTAAAATACCATCATTTTCTAATACCACTTTCTTATATATTTTGCCAAGACAATTATCAATAGCTTCTACTGCTTTAATAGCAGCTTCATAATTACCAGTATGACCAACCATGTCACCATTAGCTAAATTCATTATTGTAACATCAAAATTAACAAACTCTGATAAAAACTTTTCAGTTACTTCATAAGCACTCATTTCAGGTTTTAAATCATATGTTGCTACTTTAGGCGATGGTATCAATATTTTTTTCATATCGCTATATTCTACTTCTTTCCCCCCATCAAAGAAAAATGTAACATGTGCAAATTTTTCAGTTTCAGCAATTCTTAATTGACTAACATGATTATCATGCAAATAATCAACAAGTATATTTTTCATATTCAAATCATTAAAAGCATGAGGAGCTTTAACTGATTCAACAACAGGAAACATAGTAAGTACTTTCAAATTATTATAATTACATAAAATTAAGCCTTTTTCTTTAGCTTTATCATTACAAATAGAAGCATTAGTTAAACAAGTAAATAATTCTCTTAAACGATCTTTTCTAAAATTAAAAGTAATTATTCCATCGTTATTATTAATTGGACTTTTATTAATAATACCAGGCACAATAAATTCATCGTATATACCTTTAGAATAATTATCGTTAATTAAAGATTTATAATCCTTATACTGTAGACCATTTCCATAACAAATTGCATCATAAGAAAGTTTTAATCTATCAAAATTATCATCACGATCCATACCATAATATCTACCTGAAATAGTAGAAATTTTACCAATTCCTAATTCATTAATTTTATTATTTAAAATATCGAAATACTTTAATGCGCTTTTTTCATAAGTATCTCTACCATCAGTAAACAAATCTAAATAAACATTTAATACATTATTTTTTTTGCACATTTCTAAAATTGCAAGTAAATGATTAATGTGTGAATGTACACCACCATCAGATAGTAGACCAATTAAATGCAAGTTAGAATTATTTCTCTTAACATGTTCAAATACTGAAAGGATTTCTTCATTATTATTAATATCACCCCTTTCAATTGCTTCAGTAATAGCTTGTAAAGGTTGCAAAGCAACTCTTCCACTACCAATATTCATATGCCCAACTTCACTAGTACCCATTTGTCCCTCTGGAAGTCCAACAAAAGGCCCACTTGCTTGCAAAATTGAATGGGGATATTTATTAATTAACATATCAAAATTAGGCTTTTTAGCATTTGCAAAAGCATTTCCATCCTTATTTTCTCTAATTCCACAACCATCTAAAATACATAAAACTATTTTTTTCATACATCCTCCTATATTATTTCATTTAAACAAAAAGTAGCATAAAACGGAATATAACGAATACCTTTTCTAACACAAAAATTATCTTGGGTAATTCTTATTGCCTCCTTAACACCATACTTTTCAACAAAAAGAGGCAAAGCCTTAGACTTATTTTTTACATGAGGAACTAATTCTATTGGCACAATATTTCCAACTCTTGTCTGAATAACAAAATCAATAAAAGCCTTACCTTCAGATTGATAATATTGCAAAGTGTATCCGCTATTGATTAAAGCAATAGCAACACTATTTTCATATAAAACCCATTTTAAATCAAAATTAGAATCAAATATACTTCTATTTAAATGCATTTTTTTATATAAAAGACCACAATCATTAAGATAAACCTTAAAATTATCTTTATCCTTATAAGAAATTAAAGGGGACTTAATATCTAATAATTTATAACATTTATAAATAAATCCATTATTATGAAGAAAATTAAGGGCTTTTTCATATTCCTTAGATCTTCCTCCATCTTTTATAAGACCATATTGAAATTTTTTATTAGACTTTTCAAGTTGAAGATGAATACTATCATACACCTCATAACTTCTAGTAATATCAATTAAATTATCTTGAAGAGCCATTTCTTTTTTATACGAATCAAGAATTTTATCAAATATAGAATTTAAAAGTAATGTATTTTTATCATTCAAAGATAAATATACAGCTTCTGGCATACCGCCAGTAACAATAAAATTATCAAAATATTCCATTGCCAAAGAATGAAAAGGCATCTTAGTATTATTTTTAAAAGATAATTTTATAAAATCAAGTAACTCATTTTTCCCAATAGCAATTAAATATTCTTCAAAATCCATTGGCATCATTGCTTTAAATTGCAACTCCACTCCTTTAAACTTAGATAAATTTTCTTTTAAGGAAGTAATAATAATAATATGATAATCATTTTTAAATTTTCCAAAAGTTTTAATAGAATTAACAAGATCAATATCATTAACATTATCTAATACAATCAAAGTTTCATTTTTTAAAACTTTATTGCAAGTATATTTTTCAATCAAAGAAATCATAGCATCTATAGTTTTTTCTTTTTTTAAAGTCAATATAAATTTAATATTATTAGAAACATCAATATAAATTGTATTTTTATAATTAGTTTCACCAAATTTTAATACCGCATAAGTCTTTCCAACTTGTTTGCTTCCATATATGACTAATGGCTTCCTCAACTCTTCATTTTTCCAATGTAACAAAAACTGAAATATTTTACGCTCCATAAAGTGCCCTCACATTCCATTTTATATATCATAAATTATATAACTAATAATAATATAAGTCAAGTTTACAACTACGTAAAAAATAAACACATTACCTTAATTAATTCATAACAATATTTAAATATAATACAATACAACTAGACAAAATAAAAATTACATAGTATATATTATATAAAAATAAATTACTAAAACACATCTAAAATAAATACTATATTTTAACAATGACATTTTTGTGACATTTGATATTGACATTTACACCATCAAGGAGTTTAATGATTGTTGTTTTCATTTTGGAAAATAACAATCACTTAAACGACTATAAAAAAATAAAAATATTTCTGCTTATCAAAAGGAAATTGGAATAAAAAAATGAGTGAAATATATTCACCCAAAGCACTCAAAATTGTGACATTTTAACAATGACATTTTTGTGAC
Source organism: uncultured Bacilli bacterium (assembly GCA_944372425.1). Lineage (GTDB taxonomy): Bacteria > Bacillota_I > Bacilli_A > RF39 > UBA660 > RUG13868. The sequence continues at coordinate 7,177 of CALVZC010000009.1, read as the reverse complement.
ATTTGATATTGACATTTACAATACTAATTGTAAACACCTACAATTAGCATAATTAAAATACTCTTTTACTATTAAATCTGTCTATCTATACACTTCGATTCTTTATTAAACCACAAAGATCAGGGTTAAGTTTTTCCACAAATGGAAAAACTATATGCACAAGACCAAACGGAAAGAATCGCCGCTGTAAACACCACCGTGACTGGTGTTAAAATAAAAAGCACCAGCATCAGAACCAAAGCGATGGGGGGCCCCACGTAAGAACCAAGGGGAGTATGGTTCAACAAAATATGCAGAATCATTATACCATGATGAATCATAATTAAATGGTCCCATCTCTCCTGTTCCATCTCCTATTATTCTTCTAGAATAGTTATTATAACTCCCATAATCATAAGCATCATAATATTTGCTTTCTGGAAAATCTATTCCATTTTCAATCGTTCCAGTTAAAGAATAATTTAATCCTAGTGATACTGGTTCAACAGGTCTTTCAGTTACAAGTACAAGCGTTCCATTAAATCCTGAATTGAAAAAAGAATCCAAACCTGACATTAAATTTCCATTTTCATCTTTCACTACTCCCATTACATATTCATCTGCTCCTCCCGACATATCATATACTCCTGTTATATTTCCTGTTGTACTTGCTAAATATCCAGTTGTTGTATTATATGGTTGGGTTATACTACTACTTGTTCCATAGTCAGTATATTCTAAGTAATTCGATGTTGGTTCATTTACTGCCGAATATCCTGTTAAATAATTAGAATTATTATTTATTCTTATTTCATAATTTATTCCGTATATAGAATGTGATAAATAAGCTACTGCTCCCCATTCGGTATTCTTCATCATATGTGATTCTAAGTTTCTTTTATAATTATAGCTTACTGTAAAAGCATTTGCTACTTGTATACTTCTCCAACTATAAACATTTGGCTTTACTATTACTTTATCTACTTCTGTTGTATTTTTTGATGCTTCACTTGAACTTGTTGCTCCACTATATCCTGTTTCAAACTTTCCCACCCATATCCCTGTTGTATTAAATGCTAAGAATGCTGGATGTGTCATATAATCTCCTACTTCACAATTTCCACTTTCTCCAGACACTCCTGGTGTTGTACATTCTCCAGAAACACTATCACTTGTGTTTATTGTTCCAAATCTTATCTCTATTGAATGTACTTTACTTTCATCTATTTCTGTCCGTTCTGTATAATTTCCTAAATCCCATAACTTATAACTATATTTTGGTATCCATACAAAATAACTCTCTATTTCTTCTTCTGGTATTATTTCTCCACTATAATATTCTTTACTTTCATTTTTTAATATTACTGCATTCGCCCATCTTTTTTCTTCATAACTATACCACTTACTTGTTAAATCTGCTTTCTTTACTGTTCCATCATCTTCTATTGTTACTGGTATTAATGGTTCTTCTAATTTTGGTTCTGTTCCATTTAATATTGCTTCTTTATATTCTTTTGGTGGATTAACTGAAGCTTCTCCACTTATTGATAATTCTGCATTAAAAGCTCCATATCCTATCGATAATCCTAAAATTGTTATTGTTATTAAAAACATTATTTTTGGTTTTATCATAATATCACTTCACACCTTTCATATACTAATTTATTTCTTATTTCATATATGAATTTTGTCATCATTTCTTTAAATATTATGATTAAACCTATTTTATCTTTTAAGGTTAAGCCTTCTAATTTAGTAAAGTGCCCCCCCACACTCGAATATTTGTTTGTATTCCTAAATTCCATTCTTTTACCTTCTTTCTATTTTATAATTTTAGTTTACATTATTTTTATTCTTTTGACAATAAAAAAGAATAGTATAACCTCTATTTATGATATTATTTATTATTTATTATTACTAATTTCAAATACTTATTTATCTATAAAATAAATAAACTCTAGTTAAATACAAAAATAAACTAGAGCTCAAATAATTTTGAATATAATTATATATAAATAATTAAACATAACTTTTATGAAATTCCAATCTTAATTTATCTGCAACAGTAACAATAAATTCTGAATTAGTTGGTTTAGCTTTATCAATATCAACGCTATGACCAAAAATATCTTCCATTAGATCCCAATTACCTCTATTCCAACTAACCTCTATTGCATGTCTAATTGCTCTTTCAACTCGTGATACCGTTGTAGAAAATCTTTTAGCAATATCTGGATATAATTCTTTAGTAATTCCACCAATAACCTCAGGTCTTTCATATATAATAGATATTCCTTCTCTTATATATTGATAACCTTTTATGTGCGATGGTACACCTAACTCATGTAATATTTTAGTAATGGATATTTGCAAATTATTATAATGTACGTCAATACTTTTCTTACTATTTGCACAATCATTACAACAATTAATTATTCTTCTTTCTAAGTCTGAAAGCTCAAATGGTTTTAAAATAAAGTAATTTATTCCCAATTCCGAAGTCTTTCTAATCATATCTTCAGAATTATATGAAGTTAATACAATTATTTTTTTATTAATATTAGCTTTCTTCATTTCCTCTAAAACATCAATACCATCTTTCTTTGGCATAATTAAATCCAAAATTACTACATCGTAATCACTTTGATTCTCTTTTATCAATTTAATGCCTTCTTGACCATCATAGGCTTCTAAAATCATATTGATATATGCGTGATCACTAAAATACTCCTTTACCATTTTGACAAGTTCAACATTGTCATCAATCATAAGCACTTTAATGTTATTCATATTTTATCCTTTCTCTAACTACACGCAAATATAATTATACAGGATATAGCAATTATTTTATATAGCAAATATTAGCTAGTTATGTAAAGTTTTGTCGAAAATAGTAAAAATTTATAATTATTTGCTGCATTCACTCACTATATAAAGAAATTCATCTACTTTTGTACTAGCACCACCAATTAAATACCCATCTATTGAAGAAATTTGATTTAATAAAGATATATTTTTTTTATTGACGCTCCCACCATACAAAACTAATAAATTAATTCCAAATTTATCACTAATTAAATCTTTAATATAATTAACAACATCAATAATTTCTTCATTAGTTGGAACAAGTCCCGTACCTATTGCCCAAACTGGCTCATATGCAATTACAATATTTTTAATATCACAACTAGCAAAATTTGATAAAACTTCCAAAATCTGTTTTCCAACGACATCTTTAGTAAGATTGTTTCCTTTTTCTGTTTGTTTTTCCCCAACACAAAAAATAGGAATAATATTATTATCAATTAAGTTTTTAATTTTATTAGCAAATACATCAGAATTTTCTTTTAAATATTCTCTTCTTTCTGAATGTCCCACAATACAATACTTAATACCCATAGAAGATAATTGTCTAGCCGTAATCTCACCAGTCATCGAAGATATTTCTTTTTCTGAAACATTTTGACTACCAACAATTAGATCGGTATTACTACAAAACAAATCAATATATAAATAACTAGGACATATTACAACGTTATTATTCCTATAGTCTTTTATTTTACTAACAAATTCTAAAACTGCTTCCTTACTTAAATATGTTTTTTGATTTCCAACTATTAACATTAAATTAGTCCTCCTTATTTTTAAATTTATCTACTATCTTCCCAATTACACCATAATTATCATTTTGCTTATGCTCAATAGCATGCTTATAAACATCCAAAACTGATTCACCATAATACTTAGAACTATGAATTTCAGCATTAAGTCTTGCTTGTTTTTGCAATTGATTAAGTAACTTTCTATCTTTATATAATTCTACAACTATTTTTTCATATTCTTCTTGATCATTAAAAATTTTACCGTTTAATCCATCAATTACCGTATTTCTAAAACTTTCATCATCAATACAAATAGGTGCTACACTTGCTGCCATTGCTTCAATAACAGTTAAACCTTGAGTTTCAGTACGTGAAGCAGTAGCAAAAACATCAGCCAATCTATAGTATAAAGGAACAGTTTCCCAAGGTACTTTTCCCACAAAAATAACATTATTATCTATTTTTAATTTAGAAACAGTCTTTTTATATTCATCCATGTCAGGTCCATCACCAATTATAATAAGATTAATATTTTTGCTTTTTTCTACAATATTTTTTTGAGCATTAAGAAGCAAGTCAACGTTTTTCTCTTTAGCTAGTCTTCCAACAAAAACTATATTAAATGAATCTTCTTTCAAACTTAATTTTTTTCTTATTTCTTCTACCTTATTATTATCGACATTTTCAGTATAGAATCTCTCTATTTCAATACCTGTAGGTATTATATAAATATTTCTATCAACACCATATTTTTGTTTAAATAAATCATAAGTTTTCTTAGTAGGAACAATTAACTCATTGGTAGTTTTATCACAATAAAATAAAGTTAAATATTCTACTATTTTTTTACTTGATTTATCAAAATATCCTTTAGTAATATAATGTGTATAATCTTCATACATTGTATGATAAGTATGAACTAATGGAATATTAAACTGCCTAGAAATAATTCTTGCAAAAGTTCCAACACTAAACTCAGTATGGGAATGAATAACATCTAATTTCCATTTTCTAATAATATTCATTGCTCTAATTGGATATATGTTTGTTACACGATAATCATATATGCCAATAGGGAGTCCAGGTATTCTAATAACCGTATTATTTTCATCAAATTTATAACGCAAGCTATCATTATTAATTGTAACAACAAAAACTTGATGTCCTTTTCTTTCAAGTGCTTTTTTTAACATATAAACACTTGTAGATACACCATTAATATATGGTGGATAAGTATCTGTAAAAATCCCTATTCTCATACTTTTTTTTCATCTCCTCTAAAAAATCCTAAAGATATTCCTCCTATTATTATACCTAAATAATAAGTAATAAATCGCCATACAATAAGTGCTGAAAGCAATATAGAATTACTTACAAAAGCTCCGAAAAATTTTAAGAATCCATATTCAATTCCTCCACTTCCACCAGGAATAGGAACAAAATTTCCAATTATCAAAACAAAAGCAGAAGCAGTTATTATTTTCGGAATAGAAATAGCAAGAGAGGAATCAAAACTTAAAAATACAAAAAATGGTATTGTGTAAAATATTATTAGAGCTAGTAAACAATACAAAAAACTCTTAAAAAATAACATTTTTTTCTTTTTAAATAATCTAGCACTAGTATGAAATTCTGAAAGTTTATCTTCCCATTTAGCAATAACATTATCTTTATTTTTTATGATTTTTAATTTCAAGCAACATTTAATTATTAAATTTCCTATAAAATTATTAAACTTTTTTGAAAAACTAATAAAAATTAAACCTAAACCAACTAAAATATTAATAATAAAACCAAGAATTATTAAAGATTTAAGTATAGCAGAAACTGTAAAAAGATGATAATACCAATTAACAAAAAGAGCAAAAATTCCTATTATAATTAATGCTAATTGATACATTATAAAGTCCTGAACTATTATATTAGTAGCTGAAGCTATCCTTACACCGCTTTTCTTAAGCATATACACCTGCATTGGCTGTCCACCAGTAGAAAAAGGCGTTATACCATTAAAAAATTGAGTAATTACAGTTTGATGTAACATTTTTTTAAATTTAGCATTTGGATTATATTCTTTAACAATAACGTATAAACAAAGTGATCTTAATAACCAATATATAAAAATTAAGACTACACCTATCAATATATAGAACTTATTAGCAAGCAACAAATTATTAACAATATTATCATAGTCATCTTTTAATACAAAGAACAAAATAATAATTGTAATTAAAAGAACAATAAAAGTATTTCTTTTGGCATTTTTCATATTATTTATTTGTTATTGAAACTACACCAGGTAATTCTTTTCCTTCCATAAACTCCAATGTAACACCACCGCCAGTTGAAGCATGTGTCACTTTATCTTTATAACCTAATTTAGAAGCCGCAGCAACTATATCTCCTCCACCTAATATTGTTTTAGCATCCAATGTAACAAGTTTCTCTAAAAGTTTTTCTGTTCCTAAAGAATATTTTGAAAATTCATATACGCCAAGTGGTCCATTCCAAAAAACCACTTTAGCATTTTCTAATACTGTTGAAAATAAAGAAACCGTTTCCATGCCAATATCCATTCCAATATCATCACTTAAAAACTCATTAATTTTAATAGTTCTATTAGGTACATCATTTGAAAATTCTTTAACTACTACGTTATCAATAGGTAAAACTATTTTATCAGAATATTTTTCTAAAATGTTTTTGCAAAATTCAATATTTTCATTATCTAAAATTGATTTACCAATATCATATCCTTTGGCATTCAAAAAAGTATAAGCCATTCCACCACCAATAATTATCTTGTCTGCTTTTGTTACTAAATTTTCAATAACTCCTATTTTATCAGAAACTTTGCTTCCTCCTAAAATAACTACAAAAGGATGCTCTGGATTATTTAAAATAGATAAATTATTAACTTCATTTTCAACTAAAAACCCTAACCCAGATTGAAGATATGTAGCTATTCCTACGTTAGAAGCATGGGAACGATGAGCTGTCCCAAAAGCATCATTAATAAATATATCACCTAAACTTGCCCAATATTTTCCAAGTTCTATATCATTACCACTTTCTTTTTTTCCAGGAACATCCTCAAAACGGGTATTTTCCATAAGTAGCACATCACCACTATTTAAAGAATTTATCGCATCTTCTAAAGCTTTACCGCGAGTATAAGGTACAAATAGAACATTTCTATTAAGTAATTCAGATAATCGTATAGAAACTAAACGTAAGCTATTTTTAACTTTATCTTCTTCTTCCTTTATTCTACCCAAATGCGACATTAAAATTACCTTTGCTCCATGATTAATAGCATAATTAATAGTATCAAGACTCATAATAATCCTATTATCATCAATAATCTGACCATCTTTAATAGGCACATTAAAATCACATCTAATTATAACTTTTTTATCTTTTAAATCATAATCTCTTATTGTTTTTTTCATATAAAATCTCCTTATATTTACAAATTGATTATAACAAAACATATTAACTTTTTCAATTCAAAAAAAGAATAATCATATTAATAATATAATTATTCAAATAACACTTAATAATTTTCTATTTTATAATTAAGAAATTCTTCATAC